>NZ_PJCA01000035.1 GCF_002836355.1 Moritella sp. Urea-trap-13 | reverse complement strand
GTATTTTTTTATCGATAGTTATATCTATCGTTTAAACTGGTTGCGGGAGCAGGATTTGAACCTACGACCTTCGGGTTATGAGCCCGACGAGCTACCAGACTGCTCCATCCCGCGACAATGCTGTGTGTTCTTCATCAGAACTAAAGAAAGTGGTGGGCTGTGAAGGATTTGAACCTTCGACCAATTGATTAAAAGTCAACTGCTCTACCAACTGAGCTAACAGCCCCCGTAGCCTTTCTTTATAAAATCTCGTTACTTATATTATAAAATGTATTACAACATGTATTATAAAATAGTTAACCAAACTTAATAATTTGTGGTGGGTCCTACTGGGCTTGAACCAGTGACCCTCGCCTTGTAAGGGCGATGCTCTCCCAACTGAGCTAAGGACCCACAAATTTTGCTATATACATAGCGAACAAATTGGTTGCGGGAGCAGGATTTGAACCTACGACCTTCGGGTTATGAGCCCGACGAGCTACCAGACTGCTCCATCCCGCGACAATATGTTTCATTTAGCTTACGTTAGGGTACGTAATTAAATGTGGTGGGTCCTACTGGGCTTGAACCAGTGACCCTCGCCTTGTAAGGGCGATGCTCTCCCAACTGAGCTAAGGACCCACATATACCAAGTAAATTGGTAATAGAAATGGTTGCGGGAGCAGGATTTGAACCTACGACCTTCGGGTTATGAGCCCGACGAGCTACCAGACTGCTCCATCCCGCGACAATTCTATAATTAAAAGTAATTAGCTAAACGACTTACGTTGTTTCCGCTAACCCCTCTCAATGGCGGCTATAATACTTTTTTAAGAAAACTCTGCAAGTAAAATCTGCTTAGAATCACAATTCAATGATAAAACCCTGAATTACGTTCAGTTTAACACCAATGAGATGGTAAATAGTACAAGCTTAACGAAAATTAAAACGTATCAACTTCAACACATTATTTTAGAGCGGCCAGTTCTTGTTTGGCAAGCTTAGCAACAGTGTCATTAGGATAATCTTTGATCACTAACTCAAAATAACGTTTCGCCTCACTATTCGAACCAGCTAGCTTGGCAAGTTGACCGAGCTTCTGTAATGAGTCTGCGCGTTTATTCGATTCTGGATATTTAGTAACAATCTTTTCGAATTCAACTTTCGCTTCATCATTCTTATTATCTTTACGTAACAAAAGACCTAACCAATAATGTGCATTAGCCGCTAACTCTGATTCTGGATACGTTGAAATAAAACTTTGTAGCGCAGGAATAGCTTCATCATATTTACGCTCGTTTTTGATTAACTTTATCGCGTAATTATAAGAATCTTTCCCAGTTAAATTTACCGGCTGATTTGCTACATTTAGAATATTAGTGTCAGTTGCAACAGGCGTAACCGGTTTGGCGACCAGCGTAGTACGAATACGCTCAATATCATTAAGGATATCGCGTTGACGCTGAGTCACTTTGTTTTGTTCTAAATTGCTTTCTTCAATAGAGCCCTGCAAGTTCATCAATTCAATGGATAATTGATCAAGTCGTTGCTGAGTTTCTAATTGCGCTCTTGTTCGAGCTTGGAGGATATTCTCTATTCGGGTAAGGCGCTGCTCAATTGAACGAGTTGGTTTGTTCGTTACCACCTGGTTAGCACTTGCTGTTGCATCAAGTACCGTAGCGGGTGCAGCATGGCCTAAGCCACTATAAAGAACGGCCATGATCATGGCCGTTTTAGTATTAATTCTAATCAAGGTGACTAATCCTTAGTAAACTAGCACTGCACGTCGATTTTGAGAGAATGCAGCAGCTGTGTGAGAAGTATTTACTGGTTTCTCTTCACCATAACTAACTGTTGAAATTTGGCTTGAAGAAACACCTAGATTGTTCAGGTATTTAACCACTGCATCAGCACGACGATCGCCTAGTGCGATGTTATAACCTGGCGTACCACGTTCATCAGCATGACCTTCAATTAATACTTTAACCGCTGGGTTATCAATTAAGAAGTTAGCGTGATCTTGTAATAGCTCACCGTATTCAGCTGTAACAGCTTGTTGATCAAAACCAAAGTAAACAACGTGACGTTTACGTAATTCGTCAATCACTTGTTTTTTAGCTTCTTCAGTTGTTAGATTTTCAACACCATCGATACTTACATCAGTGTCGCTACCAACAACAACATTTGAACCAGATTCAGCATCTGCGTTAGCTGCATCATTAGTTGCTTGTTGTGCAGCACTTTCTACTGCATCGTTTGTAGTTGTATCAGTTGTTGAGCTACATGCAGCCAATGTCAGCATTGGTAACGCAATCACTAAACTTTTTAAGATTTTATTTAGTTGCATTTTCATTTTCCTATCAATGATTAATTCTTTTTAGATGTCAAGAAAGGTGACCAAGCTGGTGCTTTTACTTCTCCATCACTTGCTGGTAATACGGCCTTAAAACGTCCATCCATTGAGACTAGCGATAATACCTGTTTTCCCTTAACAACCGTGCTGTAGATCACCATACTGCCATTTGGTGCAATGCTTGGTGATTTATCAAGACGACCGTCTGTCAGTTTTTGAACATATCCATCTGACAAATCCTGTTTCGTTACACTATACTTACCTTTTTGCAAACTGACCATAACTAAATTCTGGCCATCAGGGCTAATTGAAGGATTTAAGTTCGCGTTGCCCTCAAAGGTAAGTCGTTTAATTTTCTTACTTTCTAAATCAATTTGATAAATTTGCGGGCGACCACCACGCTCAGATGTAAAGACGATCGACTTGCCATCGGGAGCCCATGTTGCTTCGGTATCAATACCGCGATTTTTAGTCAGTCTATCTAGTTTTTTCGTTTTCAAATCGTAAACATAAACGTCGGCTTGGCCTGATTTAGACAATATCATCGACAGTTTAGTACCATCAGGTGAAAATACCGGTAAAATATTACTACCTTTATACGGCTCTATTAATTCACGTTTTTGTGTTACCAGGTCATAAATCCAGATTTCATGCTTTTTGTCTTCCATACTCATGTAAGCCAACTTTTTACCTGTTGGGTCCCATGACGGTGACATAACCGGCTCTGTCGAGCGGAATAGTACATGCTGATTCATGCCATCATAATCAGAGATTAATAATTTAAATGGATACTTGTCGTCATAATTAATAGCAACATAAGCAATACGCGTTAAGAATGCACCACGCGTGCCGGTTAAGTTCTCAAAAACATAATCACTTAAACGGTGTGAGATATGGCGCGGACGACGCGTCGAGAAATTGCCTTTCAAGTTCAACTTAATATGATCGTTATTTTTTACTAATTGTTCATCAATTTTTTGTGGTGTTTGGTTTTTAAAACCAGACAACACATTTATTAACTGAAAATGGATCTGCAAACGACCATCAGCTAGAGGTTTTACGGTACCGATAACAATCACTTCAACACCGGTTTCTTTCCATGCCGCATAATCAACCGCATTTTCTGTTGCTGGTGTTTGTGGCATCAAACTACGATCTAATGGTGAGAAACGACCACTGTTACGTAAATCATCAGCAATAATACTGGCAAAATCGGTCATGTTCTTTGGTTTTGGCTGTGCACCTAACCATTTGAACGGTACAACAGCAACAGGTCTAGCACTGTTTGTACCTTCGGTAATGACAATTTCTAACGCCGCATGCGCGATTTGTATCTGCATGAAGCACAAGATAAAGAAAGATAACAATCGTTTAGTTATATGCATATTAAATCTCTGGTCTAAAAATTAAATTAATATTTTTAAGCTTGTTAGCCACTTCCGGATCAGCAGAAATAGGTAAGGACCCAGCCTTATTCACTGCGTTAACACCTGCACGACAAACAATACTATCGCCTTTGCCACTGGTTACGCTTAACACCAAGCCTGAATCGGATAAACGAATATTAAGCGCACAAGATTTACCTTTCATTGCATCACTGGTTAACATATTACGTTGGATCGAATTTTGAATCCGCGCCGTATATTTATCAATTTCACTAAGTACTTCTTGCTGACGTACCGCATCAAGCTGTTGGATCTCACTATCAAGCTCGGATGCAAATTCCGCTTCAATCTGTTCTTGCATCAAGCGCTCTTGCTTGTCTCGTTCAATTTTAGCTAAACGTTGACGTTCTTTTTCGGCCGCTTTACGTTTTTGCTCAGCAACACGCTGCTTTTCAGCTTCCTGGCGTTTACGCTCTTGCTCGGCTTGCTGTTTCGCTTGTTCTGCTTTTTTACGTTTATTTTCGGCTGCAACAGCCGCTTGACGTTTACGTTCTTTTTCCTGTGCAGCGAGACGTTTATTCTCCGCGGCGACAGCTGCAGCTTCAGATTTCTTACGCTGCTCATCGGCTTTTTTGGTTTTCGCTTCCGCTTTTTTACGTTCTTCGACTTTCTTCAAGCGTTGCTGCTCAGCTTTAACCGCAGCCGCTTCAGCATTTTTGCGTTCTACTTCTTTTTCTGCTCGTTTGGTTTCAGCGCGTTTTGCCGCTTGTTCGGCCTTTTTCTGCTGTTCTTGGGCCTTTACAATGGCCGCTTCTTTCTGCTGACGCTCTTTATTAAGCTTGTTGATACGATCTTCAGCCGCCTGTATACGTTGCTGCTCTTTTCTGCGCTTTTCTTGTTCCGTGCGTTTGATTCGATCTGCATGCTGCTTTACAGCCTGCTCACTAACAACGACAGCTTGGATCGCTTGTGCTTTTGGTTTTGGCAGCGGTTTCAATGGTGTAGATGTTGCACTCAAACCAAGTAATACCAGTAGTACAACATGTAATCCGACCGAAACAATAACAGCAACGGAGTACTTAGACTGATTATCCTTCATCTTTATTTATACCCTACTCTACTGCTCGACGGGGTCTGTCATTAGACCCACAGAAGGTGCACCAGCCTGCTGTAGAACGACCATTAAACGGATCACTTGTTCATACGCTACTGAACCATCACCTTTTACCACAACAGGTGTATCCGGCTGTAGTTTCAAGTGAGCAGCAACCAACACAGCTAAATCATCTGGTGACATCGGTGATTTATCACCATCGCCAACATCGAGATAATACAAACCATCTTTATCAACAGAAGCGACGATTGGTGGCTTACTGTCTTCAGATAATGCTTCGGAATGTGCTTGTGGCAAATCAACTACCACACCTTGAGTCACGAGCGGTGCTGTCACCATAAAGATAATAAGCAGCACCAACATGACATCGATATAAGGTACTACGTTAATTTCCGCAACAAGTCGTCTACGCTTACGTTGATAAGGCTGCATCGCTTAATCCTGCGTTTGTTTGGCCAAACTCTGGCGATGTAAAATACTTGAGAATTCATCCATAAAATTAACGTAATTATTTTCAATTCTCATTACTTGACTAGAAAATCGGTTATAGGCAACGACAGCAGGAATAGCGGCAAATAGACCCATAGCTGTTGCAATCAATGCTTCAGCGATACCTGGCGCAACCATTGCCAGTGTTGCTTGCTGCACGGCACCTAATGCAATAAATGAGCTCATGATACCCCATACGGTACCAAACAGACCGATATAAGGACTAATTGAGCCAATTGTTGCTAGGTTATTTAAATTAACTTCAAGCTCATCAACTTCACGTGATAAAGCAACGCGCATCGCACGATGACTGCCATCCATGATCGCGTCGGTATTCTCTTGATTAGTATTATGAATACGCACATATTCCTTAAAACCGGAATGGAAAATAAGTTCCATACCTTGGATATTATTCTTGCGCGCTTCACTTTCTTTATATAATTTTGATAAATCAATACCAGACCAAAATCTATCTTCGAATCGTTTTGATGCTTCGTTTGCTTGCTTCAATGCTTTAGAACGATGGAAGATCATCGCCCATGATGCAACTGACATTGAAAGCAATATTAACATGACTGCTTTTACCAGCAGACTTGCTTCCCAAAAAAGACCAAAAAATGAAATATCAGCAGCTTCCACTGGTTAGTTTCCTTATAATTTCTATCGGCATCGCACAAGGTTTCTTGTGAGACAATTGAATGCATGCCACTTTAACTGTTAATTCTGACAATAATTTACCATTTTCATGATAAATGCTCTGAGAGAAGACCAGCGATGCGCGTTTTAGTTCCTTAATATGTGATTTTATAATTAATAAATCATCAAGGAATGCGGGGTAACGATAATCTATGTCTATTTTGCGTACCACAAATGCAAGATCTTGTTGTAATAACAGCGCTTGTGAAAAGCCTTTATCACGTAACATTTCTGTTCTGGCGCGCTCTGCATAGTTCAAATAATTACTGTGATAAACCACGCCACCAGCATCGGTATCTTCAAAATAAACACGAGCCTTAAACTCACTCTGTATTATTTCACTCTGCGTAGCATCGCTCATTACCATTTCGCTTTTTATTGTTTTCTGCTTCATTCGGCATCTTTTCACTGCTTCATAAAGCCGAGATTGTAAGGTCATCACTCGAACTTATAACGCAGCAATCAAAACATTTAGCGTTATAAGTTTATTAATATACCTGACAAAAATGAGATATGAAATTGATTTAATATCAAGATTAGGTTTCTACGACTATTTTTCTGGATAGTCAAAACCTAAATGTAGATAAGCACGCTGTGTCGCAATCCGACCACGAGGTGTGCGTTGCAAGAAACCTTGCTGAATAAGGTAAGGTTCGAGTACATCTTCGATCGTTTCACGTTCTTCACCAATCGCCGCTGCAACATTATCTAACCCAACCGGACCACCAGAGAAAGTATCAACGATGGCAATAAGTAACTTCCGGTCCATGTAATCAAAACCGCATGTATCAACGTCCAGCATACTTAACGCCGCTGACGCGATCTCCGCGTCAATGTCACCCTCGTGTTTTACTTCAGCATAATCACGCACACGACGTAATAAACGATTGGCGATTCGCGGTGTACCACGTGAGCGCCTGGCTATTTCTAGCGCGCCAGCACTGTCCATATTCAACTCTAAACACTTTGCCGAGCGTAATACAATATCTTGTAAATCTTCCACTTTGTAAAATTCAAGGCGTTGCACAATACCAAAACGATCACGCAATGGTGATGTTAATGAACCCGCTCGCGTCGTCGCACCAATGAGCGTAAAAGGAGGCAAATCAAGCTTAATAGAACGGGCTGAGGGCCCTTCACCAATCATAAGGTCTAATTGATAATCTTCCATTGCCGGATATAATATTTCTTCAATTGACGGATTTAAGCGATGAATTTCATCAATAAACAACACGTCATGGGGCTCTAGATTAGTCAGCAAGGCAGCAAGATCGCCCGCTTTCTCTAATACTGGACCTGACGTGGTTTTGATGCTTACGCCCATTTCGTTAGCGACAATATTCGCTAACGTGGTTTTACCTAATCCAGGTGGTCCAAAAATTAATAAATGATCCAGTGCATCATCACGACGCTTACTGGCTTCAATAAAAATTTCCATTTGACCACGTACGTGATCCTGACCTTGGTAATCTGACAACATTTTCGGGCGAATGGCACGGTCTACCACTTCTTCTTCACGGACGGTACCGCTAGAAATTAATCGATCAGCTTCAATCACTAAAGTAACTTCCTAAATTAATTCTGTAAGGTGGCACGTAATGACAGACGAATGATATCTTCACAACTCATACTTGGCTGTGCAACTTGTTTGATCATCTTCGCGACTTGCGCAGGTTTATAGCCTAAACCAACCAAGGCCGCTTCCGCTTCTTCAATCGCATTTGATGCTGTATTACCATAGCCTTGGAGTTGGGCTTTATCCGCTTCAGGGGTAAATAAATCTTGCGTCACCCAGTTTTTAAGGCGATCGCGCATTTCAACTAATAAACGTTCGGCCGTCTTTTTACCGACACCCGGTAATTTAATTAAACTGTTAATATCATCGTGTTCAACACAGTGAGCAAATTGGTTGGCGGTCATACCCGACAAAATAGCCAACGCCAGTTTAGGACCAACACCGTTCACTTTAATCAATTCACGGAACATTAAACGTTCCATCTTGTTGTTAAAGCCATAAAGCAATTGAGCGTCTTCTCGAACCACAAAATGGGTGTAAACGATCACTTCGCTATCAACATCACCAAGCTCATAAAAGCAGCTCATTGGCAGTTGAACTTCATAACCGACACCATTTACTTCAAGTAAAATTTCCGGTGGTTGCTTTTCTAATAAAGTGCCACGTAAACGTCCAATCACAATTATTTTCCAACATGTTAAATACGAATATAATGTTCAATAGCATAATAAAATACTGGTTAAATATCCAGATCTTTTATCTCAACGTCAAAATACCTAAGGTTATTAATTGAAGCGTCCGCGTGCTGTTCCTTTGACTTTACCCGCCATATTTATCAAAGTACGTAAACTCTGCGCATGGCATAATGCCACAGCCAGTCCATCAGCAGCATCCGCTTGTGGCGTACCAGGTAACTTGAGTAGATTCACCACCATTTGCTGGACTTGTTCTTTATCCGCGCCACCGTTACCTACGACGGCTTGCTTGATCTGACGGGCGGTATACTCCCCCACTTCCAAATCATTTGATACCGCAGCAACAATAGCGGCACCACGGGCTTGACCCAACTTCAATGCCGATGCCGCATTTTTACCCATGAATACATCTTCAATGGCAAATTTATCGGGCTGGAATTGAATAATGATTTCACTCACACCCGCATGAATTTGCTTTAATCTTTCCGGTAAGTTCTCACCAGAGGTGCGGATACAACCGCTACCCAAATATTGGAACTTGCCGTGTATATGTTGGATCACGCCATACCCGGTGATACGCGAACCGGGATCAATGCCAAGAATAATGCTCATAGTCAATTTTCTTCAAATGTCATGTTTATAATTACAGTATACCTGCTCCTCAGCTTGAAACCTAAACGCACTAACACATCCAGCATGCCGGAAGAATAATGTGTATAAATCAAACAGTAAAAACGGCTAATCAGGCGTTGCATTTTTCGTCATGTTGTAAAGAAGTGTATTTCAAATCATTTGGCCATATTGATACATTGTCAATCAGGGCTAGCTTGCTATAATGCGGTTTTTACGATGTACCTTGTGGGGCTAAAATGAAAAGAGTCGTGTTATATACACAGAAAAAGTGTCCAAATTGCGATACGGCGAAGCGCTACTTAGATGAAAAAAGGATCCCGTATCGTTTATGCAGTGTAAACGACCCACGCGGCAGTAAAGAATTAGCCGCTATTGGTGGTCGTGGCGTACCAACGCTTAAGATTGGTGACCAAGTATTACGTGGATTCTCAATTAAAACATTCGAAAATGTATATCGCGATTAATCTCGCGCACGGACCTGACTGTTATTACACTTATTGTTAATGGCAGTATTTAATCATTACTTATGAATATGGATAATAGATCATGAAGAATCGCATTGCTCAGCTAGGACTTATAATCAGTTTATTGTTTTCAACTTTAGTAAACAGTGCTGAGATAGACAACATCGAGCTTAAAGTGACCATGAAGCAAATGAGATTAGCGTATACTCAAGCAATGAAAACAACATCAGCGGATGAATTCACTACTCGTATTGATGAAATGAGTAAAATGCTAGCCGTAGCGCAAAGCTATAACTTTTCACCTGATCGTGCAGAAATGTCACATCAAGGTTTGGATAAAGTAGAATCAATATTGAACAGCATTCAACAAACCGATATTACCGAAGAAAATCTTACGGTTGCCAAAAGCAAACTAGAAGATGTTGATAGCTTAAGAAAAGAATACCACAAGAAAAGTAAACCAAGCGTATGGCAGCTTATTTTCGGTTAATACTGAGCAGCCGCTAATATAAACACTTATATACGTTATTTGACGGTCATAATGCCGTTATTTTGCTAAACATATCTTCATAGAATGTAGGAACAGATTAAATGTCAAAGACTCTCGATAGCAACCAAATCGCGACAATTCAAGCTTATGATGCAGAAAAACGTCTAAGCTATTTATTAAAAGAAGTAACTAGCGAACGTCAGATCTGGATCCTAACGGATGAGCATGGCTGCGTAATGCTAAACAATGAAGACGAAGATTGTGTTCCTGTATGGCCTAACGCTGAATTTGCACAATCATGGGCAACTGGCGAATGGAAAGACTGTAAAACAGAATCGATCTCATTAGCTAAATGGCAAAGCCGTTGGACATCAGGCCTAATGGATGATGATTTAGCACTAGTTATTTTTCCTAATCTTCAAGACGAAGGCCTTATTATGTTCCCTGATGAATTTGATATGGCATTACAGAAACAACTGAAGAAAAACAGCTAATCGCCAAATAATAATTCTAACAGCCTGCCTGCATCAGATGATAACGGCAGGCTTTTTTTTGTTTACTTCCCCCGCCCGCTACGGAGATCTTCATCACTAAGTGATAGCAATGTTATTTTATTTATCATCAATCTCATGTATGGTTTCTCTTTCCTGTGTAATAGGCCTAACGATATGATTTCAAACAAGCTAAAATTATTTATTGTCTGTATATGTTTCTCACTATTAAGTGGTTGTTCACTGGTAAAATGGAAAATAGGCAGTGATGAGGACAGCCTTAAAGCGGTTGGTTTTACACAACAAGATATTAGCCTAGATGAAGGCGGTACTTTGAGCTATTGGCGCGGGGGCAAAGGCCAACCACTATTATTAATCCATGGATTTGGTGGTAACGCCATTACCACTTGGAAAGATGAAATGCTTGCCTTAAGCGCAGATTATGATGTTATTGCACCAGACCTCGCTTGGTTTGGTGATTCTTTTAGTGCCGGTGAAGCCAACCTCACCACAGGAACACAGGCTATATGGCAGCTAGTGAACCAACTGCAGCTTGATAATATCAACATCGCCAGTATTTCCTATGGTGGCTTTGTTACCTTCAATATGATGAATAACAGTCCTCACGAAAACCGTCAGATTAATAACGCTATTATTATAGCCAGCCCAGGTCCCTACTTCAGTGATGATGATCTTGGTGCGTTAAACACCCGTTTTGCTGTTGATAACCCAGAGGACTTCTTTGTACCAAAGAACAGCGATGAATTACGTCGTTTATTTGATGGCACTTTCGTTGAACCTAAAATGATGCCAGATTTTGTTGCCGACCAAATTTACCAAACTTACTTTGCCGCTTGGCATAAGCAGAAAGTAGCCATGATCCAATCGCTACCTGCAGATCGAAATGCGTTACTGCAAGCGCCCCTATCATCAACACCGACACTCCTAATTTGGGGTGAAAAAGATCGTATTTTCCCTATCGAAGACGGTATTTATCTCAGTAAAAAAATCCAAGCACCCCTTGTTATCATTCCAAACACTGGCCATGGCGTCACCAATGAGCAATCTGAAATAGTCGTACGTTTAATCAAGACCTTTATCGAAAGCGAAAAGATATAACGACTATTTAAGCGTGTATCACGGCATAAAGACTGATTTATCTACAAGGCTGAGGTTATCCTTGGTATTTTGTAGGTAAGACATTTATTATTTAGCTGTTATTATGCCGTTATGAAACTTTGAGAGTATTGAATTAAATTATGAGTAAAAAACATTACGTAGTATGGAAAGGTGTGAAGGCTGGGGTATTTGATAACTGGTCTGAAACTAAAGCACAAATTGATGGCCGCAGTGATGCTCAATATATGGGTTTTCCGTCAAAAGATGAAGCAGACCAAGCATTCGCCTCAACCTATACTCGCGCATTAATGAAACGCTCATTCGCAAAAGATGATGCGACGGGGTCTGGCGTTAAACCAAAAACAACACGTCCAGCCGGCGCTCCAAAATCAATTTTATCCGCAGCGCCACAAGTCGCTGACTTCAATATTTACTGTGATGGAGCTTGTTCTCCGAACCCTGGTAAATCGGGCACCGGCGTGGCAGTTTATGAAAAAGATAAACTTTCGCAATTATGGTTCGGTTTATACGAAGAGAATGGTACCAACAACTCCGCAGAGTTAAATGGTTTATTAGTTTCATTCCGCTTAGCCGCCCCACATATTGAACAGGGTAAAACCGTACAAATCTTATCTGACTCAAGATACTCAATTGATTGCATAACTAAATGGGCAAAAGGTTGGAAAAATAAAGGTTGGAAACGCGGTAAAAACGAAGAAATTAAAAACCTTGCTGTTATTCAACAATGCTTTAGCTTATACGAGCAATTAAAATCTAATTTAATTATTTCTCATGTTAAAGGCCATGCCAATATTGAAGGCAATGAATTGTCGGATCGTATGGCTGTACTAGCACGAACTCAGCAAGAGCCAAAATTTGTGCAATATACTAACAGTATTAACATTGCTGACATTCTAGCGATGCCATCGGGTTAATTGATTCCCGGTGTAAAACTATATTCAGCCCCTCAAAAACAAAACAAACTGGCTTGTTTATTATTCACAGTGAATAACATCACTGCCAGCTTGTTTTCATCATCCGAAATAAACCACTAACATCAAGATAATTTATTGAATTGGTGAGCAACCTTTAAGCAACAGTGCTACGTTCGCACTTGATTTAGCCTGTGCATAATAACTATCTGTCGTGGTGACAGCGCCTTCGGTCATCGTACCAATATCTGCCGATATAAGTGGCGCGATAACCGTTAACGCCGATGCAGACTGACGATCAGCTTCATACGCGGTAAATGCTTTACTGATCTCTGGACAGGTAAAAGCATCCGCACCTTGCTGCGCCATACTGTAAGCTTGAGAAGACGTTTCACAACCAGCAAGCGAGCTGGCAAATAATGCTATTGCAATTATTTTATACATTCATATTTCCTTATTTTATATGTACACACTGCCAATACACAGCGCTTCAATCAACCCTGTCTCATCCAGTATAGGTTATAAAATCAAGATAATGTACGACAAAGCACGCTGCACTAGGCTACAGCATATTTACATTTATCATATCCACGTTAAGATACTCATCACACACGACTTAATGCATGGGTTTATATGTCAACATATTGTTTTAAAAGGTTAATATCGCTTCTAATTGGTAATACCCTCATTCCAGTCTCGGCAGCGAGCATCTCTGAACTCTCAGACATTGACTGCAACGCGATGGTAACAGCAGGCGTCATGTCCGCTGCTGCACCAGTACAATGTGCGCGTTTAAAGCAAGTGCAGTTCGACTATATCGATTTCCAAGATCAGCAACACAATAATGGTTCAATTATCGTCATGGATGCGGTTGCACCGTATATCGCGACTATTTTTGAGCGCTTATATACCTTGAAATTCCCTATCAATAAAGCCCAGCCAATACGTCATTACCAAGGCAATGACGATTTATCCATGGCTGATAACAATACCTCTGCATTTAACTACCGCCCTATTGCAGGTAAGCGTTCACTCTCTATTCATGCCTATGGGTTAGCTATAGATATTAACCCCAAACAAAATCCGTTTGTTGAGTTTGGTGAACAAGGTAGCGCTAATTTCAAGCCTGAAGATGGGGCTAAATATGCCAATAGAATGCAATTTAGATATGGTAAAGATCAACGTCAAGGTTTTGCGGAAGATGTAATAACGACGTTTGCTGATAACGGTTTTTTATACTGGGGTGGTTTTTGGAATACGCCGATTGATTACCAGCACTTTCAAGTTAGCCGTAATATGGCCAACTTGATGTCGGCAATGCCTGCTGATAACGCAGCTCAATTCTTTGACAATTATGTGCAGTGGTATCAATCATGTAAAGCCAGTTATCCGGTGGCTTATGCTGAACATAAAGTCAGTGATTATACCCACTATTTAGAAAACAAACTAAATAGTGGGTCATTAAGTAAAACATTTAGCCAATCACCTGCGACTGTCATAGCGGCGATGCAGAAACCGCTACAGACTTCAGCTATGTGTGTAAAAGACTAGATTGAATAAAGTAAAACTGAGAACGTTATTATTCGTCGCCCAATGATTTATACGGCCAGTAAAAATGGCCAGCACGGATGATAACGGTTGCTATAGCCAATACTAATGCAGCCATTGACAGCCAAACAACATCTAAACTCTGTAATTCTTTCATCCCAAGTGTGACATAGCGGGCAATAGCCATCATCGCGATATAAATAGGATAGCGAACTGGGATCTTACCATTCACCACAAACTGCTGGATCATTGCCAGTACTTCAAGATAAATAAACATGAGCAAGATATCAGTTAACTTTACCGTGCGTAATTCATAAACATGATAGAAGTCATTTGCCATCGCAAATATGGTTGCCAGTGTAATTGCAACCAACAGGACAGCTTCGATATAACTAAATAACTTTAAGAAAACATGACTAAATTTCTTTGGTAAATGAGATGGCATAATAGCTCCGAAAGATAAATATAATACTCATTTAACTAATGAGTTATTCTGACAATATACAATAGTTTGTAAACAATTGTATATTTCAATATTGGCTAAGTCGCCGAATTAACGCTCATCTTTTAGTCAGCCAAATTAATACTACTTCAGCAACAACCTCCATTTACATTAAAATAAATATAACAAGATAAACACTAAGTACGATATTTGTTATTATATTATTTATCAATAACTTTTCATATCAATGCCTTAAGATTTTAATTTACGATTTAGTGGATCAGGCCAAAAGATAACCACTGTCAGCACATGTCATACTTCATATGTATGAAATTATCATTATTATATTTTTTATTAATAACTTCATTCTATAATATTAAAAACATAAGACGAGTTGTCGCCAATGGAGTTAGTCGTGCGAAATGTTCAGAAAATAACGATAGGCATAGTGATCGTTACCTTAGTTATTTTAGTTTGGTATCATTTCCGCGCTAATACTAAAACCTATACAGTCACGCCTGACAAGTTCAGCTTTACCAATATCGATGATAGCAGTAAAGGTGGTTTAAGCAGTTCTGCAATTAATTTTAAAGATGGCAAAGTTTACCTGACTTGTGAAGTCGTTAAAGACTCTAATTATCCATGGCCATATTGTGAGTTAGAGATCAGTCTTTCAGATAGTATTTTTCAAGGCATCGATTTCTCGGAATATAATAAAATCAGTCTTGATATTGATTATACCACCACGCATGCTAATAAACGGCTACGTGTATATATCCGTAATAGTCATCCTGCCTATACCCGTGCGGATGAGCGAACCTCATTAAAATTCAATGGTATTGAATACCCTCCAGGTTTTGGCGACGGCGCAAAAGCCATTACGCTTGATACTTTCCAGGTATTGACCTGGTGGATAGCTGATAATAATGTCGATCTTGAGCACGCATCCTCTGATTTTTCCAACGTACCAATTATTGAAATTGCCACGGCATCCGGAGTCACCGAAGGAAGCTTTGAAATCATCATCAATAGCATTGAATTTCAAGGCGTATGGATCGAAGAATCCACCTTACTCAAGGGGCTTTTGTATACCTGGCTATTATTAATAATCGGTTTTATATTATATGAACAAAGTAAGTTGTATCGAAGACTGAAAAAAAGTCATCAAAGGGCAGGACGTCTGTTTAAATTAAATCAGAACTTAACCGAAACCAACGTCAAATTTTCCGCATTAGCCAATAGAGATCCACTCACCGGAGCACTAAATCGAAATGCGGTACAGGATTGGTTAAAAAAAATGGCTCAGGAAGTTCGCTGGGGAAACCAAGATTTCTCGGCGCTGTTTATCGATATTGATTATTTTAAAAATGTTAACGATGAATATGGTCATCAAGTCGGTGACGATATTTTACGTGAGTTTGTACTCGTGATATCGACGAATATTCGCAACAATGATTTTTTAGTTCGTTGGGGCGGAGAAGAATTTATCGTGTTCTTTCCTGAAACCAATAACGAGCAGGCGATGAATAAAGCCGAAACACTTCGACACATCATCGAGTTGCATGAATGGTGCCATCACAAGTCGCTAACGTGCAGTATTGGTGTCGCTCAAATGGGGCAAGAGCGGATAACAGAAATGATTGCACGCGCAGATGAAGCTCTTTACAAAGCGAAAGGTAGCGGCCGAAACAAAGTGGTTTGTAGCTTGCCACCTTTAAAATAAATGATATAAAAAGCCAGCGACAGGGCTGGCTTTTTATATCTCGAAAACAGATCTTGTTACGCTGTTACTGGTTTTTCTTCTGATTGTTTAAGCACGGCATAACTTACACCCGTCACTAACGTACCCGCAGCAATAGCCACTAAGTACATAAATACCGGTGTAATTGCATTTGGAATTAGCAGTACAAACAGACCACCGTGCGGCGCCATCAATTCAGCACCAAACAACATAGATAATGCACCAGTCAATGCACCGCCAGCAATACAGCTAGGGATAACTCGCATTGGATCGCGGGCTGCAAACGGGATCGCACCTTCAGAAATAAAGCATAAGCCTAATACAAATGACGCTTTACCCGCTTCTTGTTCACTACCGTTAAACTTACGTTTCGCAAGGAACGTCGCCAGTCCCATACCTAACGCTGGTACCATACCTGCAGCCATAACCGCCGCCATTGGCGCATAGGTTTGTGATGCTAATAGACCAACACCAAAAGTATAAGCGGTTTTGTTTACTGGACCACCCAAATCGAAACACATCATACTGCCAAGAATAATACCAAGTAGCACAGCATTCGCAGAGCCCATGTTATTCAAGAATTCCGTCAAGGCATTCATTGCTGCAGAAACTGGACCACCAACCACATATATCATAACCAAACCGGTGATCAATGAGGCTAAAAGTGGAATAATTAAGATTGGTTTCAGCGCTTCCATTGACTGTGGCAATTGCACTTTTTCAGCAATTAACTTAGCCGTATAACCAGCAAGGAAACCCGCAACGATACCACCTAAGAAGCCGGCACCAGTAGAGCTGGCTAACATACCACCAATCAAACCTGGCGCTAGACCTGGACGGTCAGCAATCGAGAAAGCGATGAAACCTGCAAGTACCGGGATCATTAACGCAAATGCAGAACCACCACCGATCGTCATTAACGCAGCGGCTAATGTGCCCTCTTCTTTAAATGCTTCAATACCAAACACAAAAGATAAGGCAATCGCTAAACCACCCGCAACAACTAACGGCAGCATGTGTGACACACCTGTCATCAAATGCTTATAAGCGCCGGTTTTTTCTGAGCTAGCATCACCGCTTGCTGCGGCTTTACCGTGACGATAAACTTGCGCATCGTTAAAGGCATTACCCATAGTTTGTTTGGTTTTCTTCAGGGCTAGCCCGGTACTGGTCTTATACACTTTTTTACCATCAAAACGCGCTAAATCGATATCAATATCTGCCGCGATAATCACCACATCGGCAGCAGCAATTTCAGCACTGCTCAATTGGTTTTTAGCACCAACAGAACCACGGGTTTCAACTTTAATACTATGCCCTAAACGTTGACCTTCTTGCTCTAGCGCTTCTGCCGCCATAAAGGTATGGGCAACACCCGTAGGACAAGCCGTGATAGCAACAATCGTTTTACTGCTAGTATCGGCATCAGTACTCGTAACCGCTGATTCATTACTGCTAATTTCATTACTAATAGTTAGCTCAGTCGCATTATCAATCGCTTGCGCTAAATATGCCTTAGCATCTGTAAATACGGCATCCACAGCTGAACGATAGACTTTTTTCCCAATAAAACGGCTGTCATCAACATTGGAATTAGCGGCAATAACAACACACTCAGCCGCGGCTATCTGCTGCTTAGTTAGAGCGGTCGTTGGTGCCACAGATGAATGACACTCAATATCTGCTTGCCAATTTAACTCTGCCACTGCTTTTTCTAATAAACCCGCAGCAATAAGGCTGCTTGCGATGCCACTTGGACACGCCGTTACAATTGCAATTTTCATTATGAATATCCTTTATTCGCCAATAGTGATGCGTTCACTCATCGTGATCACTTCATTTATATCTTTAACGCCAACACCCACTTGTGTCACTGCTAATGCTGATAACGCAGTCGCGAAACCTAATGTTTGTTTTTTATCCCAGTTGTTTAACTGTCCCCAGCACATACCTGCGACTAAGGTGTCACCCGCACCAACGGTACTCACTACGTCCATTTTAGGTGGTTTAGCCTGTAACCAACCTTCATGGTTTAGCCACATAACACCTTCAGCGCCCAGCGATACCACGATATTAGTGATACCAGTACTTGATAACTGCTCTGCGATCTCAACTAAACTCTTGTCCGCCATTGCGGCGCCTTTAGTATCTCTAGCATCTTTAGCCCAGTGTGCCAACTCTTCATCATTGGGTTTGATCAGCCAAGGCTGCACTGCAATACCGGCACTCAGCGCAGCATTACTGCTATCAAAAAATACCTTTTTACCCGCTTGCTGTAACTGCGTGATCCATTTAGCACATTGCTCTGGTGTCACGCCAATCGGTAAACTGCCTGCCATCACAAATACATCATGATCAAGCGATAAGTTAGCGAGCATGGTTTCAAACTCAACAATCGCAGCCGCTGTCACACTCACACCAGGGAAGTTAATATCACTGACCTGACTGCTCGATTCGACTAATTTAACGTTGATACGCGTAGCGCCTTGCACGCGAATAAATTTGTCCTTGATATTACTACGTTCAAACAATTGACCAAACGGCGCTTGATTCTCAACACCTAAGAAACCCGTAGCAGTCACTTCTGCGCCAAGTTCCGCTAATACTTTCGCAACATTAACGCCTTTACCCGCAGGCTCTAATGCACAGTGTTGCACTTGGTTTACCGTGCCTGTAGTCAATATCTGTAAATGCCCAGTTAAATCTAATGCTGGGTTTAACGTCACAGTGACGACTTTTAAATTTGTTAATTTCATGGTCATTATTTACCTTCACCTAATCCAGCTTCGATACCTTCACCTATGGCTTTGAGTGCGAGTTCCGCATCTGTACCATCCGCAGTAAATGTTAATGCTTCATCACAATGCACGCCCAACGACATTAGTTTCATCAAACTTTTCGCATTGGTTGATTTACCCGCCGCATTGGTAACTTGGATATCAGCCTGATACTGCTTGGTAATATTCACCAACATGGCACTTGGTCTGGCATGTAAACCGTGACTATTATGAATGGTAAATGTTGCTGTTATGCCACTTGGCTGCACTTCTGTTAATAAACCAATAATGGTGTCAGCGTCCGCATTAAATAACTGGCTCACTTGTTGGTTATAAATTAAATCGACCACACACTGCATATTATCTAGATGTAGATTGTTAGCACTTGCTAGCATGAGTAAGCCTTTAACAGCTAAGCTATTCGGCTCTGAAATATTCTGCTGTAAGCTTTGTTCTGGCGTCACAAATGAGATTGCGGTAGTGGTTACTGCTTTGCTAGTTCTCGCTAACCATAAACCTTGACCAAGATGGCATGCTGGTGTGGTAATAGCATCAGCAACACCGTTATTATCAATGCAATGGTGATGCTTAAGTAACCCTGCAGCGACAGCGGTCAATTGGGATAGATCTTGCGCAGGAAAATCCAGCTGTATCAACTCCGCAGTTAATAACGTGGCAGATTGCTGCTTACCTTCAAGACTATTACCTTCAAGCAAGGCAATAATCGCTTTTGCACTGTCGCATTGCTGTAGTTGCTGCTCGATACCATCTGCACTTAATACATGAGTAAGCTGTTTTAAAATAGCCAGATGTTCATCCGACTTAGCCGCAATCGCAATCGCCAGGTAAACAGTTTGCCCCTCGCCCCAATCAACGCCTTGTGGGTAATGGTGTAATTGCACACCGGTTTTATTGACCAATTCACGTGTATCAACGGTCCCATGCGGGATAGCGATACCATTACCTAGATATGTAGAGTGCTGCGCTTCACGCGCTAACATCCCGTCGACATAACTTGCTTCAACGTATGTTTTATTTGCCAAGCTTTGCGCAAGGGCTTTAATGGCGTGCTGTTTGTTCGGCGCCGATTGCTTTAATTGAATGTCATTCGAAGACAGTGACAACATAACTTTACTCCATACTTCTGTAAATAATATCGTAGGTAATAACACGACGTTGATGTGTTTATTATTTGCTTACCAATTACTGCTTACTTAGGACTTGCTTACTACTTACTTTATAGGTAGCTGAATCGTTTCAGCAATTAGTTTGTAAAAAAGGCTTCAGTGATGACAAAATGATTATAAATGGCATTGCTGAAACCTTTCAGCTAGTATAGTGAAGTGTTTCTTAGCTGATTACAATTTTCAATAACAGATCATTTAAGAAACTTTGAGCAAGCGCACAGATTAGGGATGAAATAATCATGACATTAGATGAAATAGCCAAATTAGCAGGTGTATCACGTACCACTGCCAGTTATGTGATTAACGGTAAAGCCAGTAAGTACCGCATTAGCGAAAAGACCCAGCAGAAAGTAATGGCGGTGGTTAATGAGCATAATTACCGCCCTGATCATGCTGCGCAATCGTTACGCGGCGGCAGTAACCGTTCGCTTGGTTTAATCATTCCTGATTTAGAGAATAGCAGTTATGCCAAACTAGCCAAATTACTTGAACGTGATGCTCGTAAAGCCGGTTATCAGCTAATCATTTCATGCTCTGATGATGATCCAGACACCGAGATGAAAGTTGCAGAGACTTTGCTCAGTCGTCGTATCGATGCTTTATTAGTGGCTAGTGCCCTACCCGCTGAACACAGCTATTATCGGACAGTGCAAGCCAATGGTGTACCGGTTATTGGCCTTGACCGGGCGATGGATGATGAGATTTTCGCCTGCGTGATCAGTGAAGATTTAGAGGGTGCCTATGAGTTAACCCAAGCTTTATTAGCAGACGATATTCACTCTATTGGTTTAGTTGGCGCTGTACCTGAGCTGGGCATATCTAAAGAACGTGAACAAGGCTTCTTATCAGCCATCAGTCAGCATGGTCATGGCATTAAGCCGTTAACCGCTTACGGTGATCATTTTAGTCAACAGCAAGGTCAAGCCCAAGTACAACAATGGATTGATAGGGGCACATTTCCCGATGCTATCTTAGCCACTTCGTATACCTTATTTGAAGGGGTACTGGATTGCTTGATACGCAACCCAAGTTTAATGGCAACCACCAAACTGGCGACCTTTGGTGATAACCGGTTATTGGATTTCTTACCCAGTAAGATCCAATCATTACCGCAACAATTTGAATTAATTGCCGAACATGCGTTAAAAATGGCGCTTAATGCGGCTAATGGTCGCAACCACCCCGGTATTGAAGTTGTGTCCCGTAAGATCATCCGTCGCTAATAGCGAGTGTTCGAACACCAATAGCTTATCGATACGGTGCGAATAAAGGCAATAGCCAGTCAATGAAAGTCTGCACTTTCAACGGTAATGGACTGGCTGTCGGTGTCAGTAAATAATAACTATACGGGCTAACAAAACCTGCTGAAAATGGAATGACTAAGCTACCATCCGTTAATTGTTGACTGACAAAAAACCGCGGAATAAGCGCCACCCCCATACTGCTCACAGCCGCTTGACTAAGCATATAGAAATGCTCCATACCAAATTTGTTATCTGTGGTAATGGCAATGCCAATATCATCAGCCCAGAGACGCCACAATCCAGGACGAGAGGTATGCTCTAACAAGGTCATCTTGTTGATATCTTGCAGTGAGGTCATTTTTTTAGCCAGTTGTGGCGAACACACCAGACAAAGATCTTCATCCATCAGTTTAAGTACATTACAACCCAGCGGCTTTTTCGTCGCACTGCGTATGGCGATATCGTATTGATGCTGGCTAAAATCAATCGCAAAATCACCAATAGACAGATCGACAAACAAATTCGGATGACTGAGTTTAAAGTTTTCTAGGCTCGGAATTAACCAGTTAATGGTTAAACTCGGTAATACATTAATGGCGATACGTTGTGCTAATTGCGGCTGAGATATAAGTTCTTGCGTCGCGCCATTAATTGTTTGCAGCGCACTCTGCACCTTAATCAAATAAGGTTTTGCCTCTTCAGTAAGCACTAACTTGCGGTGCTGACGAATAAACAAATTAACCCCTAGATATTGCTCTAATATCTTCACCTGCTTACTCACTGCGCCATGAGTCACGAAAAGTTCTTTCGCTGCTAGCGTAAAACTCACATTTCTCGCTGCTGATTCAAAAACACGCATGGCATTTAATGGCGGTAGATTAGGATACATAGAAATACTCATTTTAAATAAGGAATAAAAACAGAGTGAGTTTATCTCACACTACAAAGAAGATAACTCCTTTGCACTACACCTGCAAATAAGATTATATTGTCTTCTCACATTACGCAGGAGCAAAGCATTATGATTTTGGATATGTCATTACAATTATCAACAGAAATTGTTGGTATGCTATTTTTAGTCGCCGTCGTCGCCGGATTTATTGATGCGATTGCTGGCGGTGGTGGTTTACTGACTATTCCAGCATTATTATGGGTTGGCCTGCCTCCAGCAACCGCGCTTGCCACCAACAAACTGCAAGCCTGTGGCGGTAGCTTCTTTGCTAGTGTTTATTTTATTCGTAAAGGCCTAGTCGATATAAAGAAAATGAAGTTCGCTATTGGCTGTACCTTTGTTGGTTCAGCCTTAGGTAGTATTGCCATCCAATCCATTGATCCCAGTATTTTGGAAGTCATTTTACCTTTCCTTATTCTGGCTATCGGTGGGTATTTTTTATTATCCAAACAAATCACCGATGAAGATAAACATCAGTTACTCACACCGACCCTGTTTGCTATTACAGCCGCATTTGGTATTGGTTTATACGATGGTTTCTTCGGCCCTGGCACAGGCAGTTTCTTTGCGTTGGCGTTTGTATCATTGGCAGGGTTTGGTTTAGCAAAAGCCACAGCGCATGCTAAAGTGCTAAATTTTACCACCAATATCGCGTCACTGTTATTCTTTGCATTAGGCGGGAAAGTATTGTGGGCACTTGGCGGCATTATGTTGGTAGGCCAAGCGTTAGGGGCAACACTTGGTTCACGCTTAGTATTATCCAAAGGCGTTAAAATCATTAAACCCTTGATGGTGACTATGTCTATCGCCATGAGCTTAAAGCTGCTCTTTTCTTAAGGTATGCGTCTTAATATAGTTAGGCCTATTTAAGCAGTACTTATTTAAGGAGTGACTTGCCACTGATGCTGCTCGGCATCAGCTTGCAAGTGCGTATCAAAGCTGGCTAATAAGGCCGCAGAACAACTTGATAACTCCACATACGCCTTGCCTTCTTCTGGAAAAGTATGCACAGCAGCATGACTTTCAGCTAGCAACCACAATGCGGTATAACCTTGCGGTTGAAAATAATGCTCAACAAAATTTAATACGCTAAAACCTGCATGCTCAAGGTCTGCAGAAATCACACGTTTAAGTGCTTCACTATCACAGCAGCTTAACCACCAGCGTTGATTATATATTTTTGCTTCCATCGTTATTTTCACTTACTCAAATTACACTAAAACAACATAGTCACAGGGTATCAATCATTATCCACTGCAACTAATTCTTATACAGTTCTGACTCAGTTTGCCACGCCGCACGATTATAGTCATACAAGACCCCAGAGCCTAATCGGTTAATGTCAATCGTGTCCATTTTGTCATAAAAATTACCGGGGAAAACAAACGACGCCAACAAGAATTGCTTATTTAGCCACTTAGATGGTATAGGCAAGGTATCGAATTCAGCAATACGCTGACTTGCTGATTTACCGCGGGTTGTCGCTATCGTCCAGCCCCACTGGCCAAATGACGGAATATTACGTTGATACTGTTCTACGTGTAGAAAACCCGCTTCTTTAACCGTCTTACCTATGCTTAAAAATGCCTTTTGAGCATGATAAGGTGACGTCGATTGTATCGCTAAGGCACCATCAGCCGCTAACAATTGGCGCACCTGATTATAGAAAAAATCACTGTAGAGTTTATTCAGATCAGGGTGATTTGGATCGGGTAAATCAATAATGATGGTATCAAACTTAGCCCCTTCATCGAGCAATGTTTCCACTTGTAAAAATGCATCAGTAGCAAACAATGTTAACCGCGGATCTTGTAATGACGCTTGATTTAAGCGCAACATACGTTGTTTAATCGCTTCTGGCGCCGCATAATCAACAGTCTTAGCACCAAACAGGGCTAATAGTTCAGCATCTAAGTCCACTAAGGTCACCGCCTCAACAGGCCAACGTAATACATTACGCAAGGCTAAACCGTCACCACCACCAATAATCAACACTTTATCATGACGATTAGAAGCCATCATTGCCGGGTAAACTAACAAATCATGATACAGCTGCTCATCGACACTGGAAAACTGTAAATGACCGTTAATGAACAAATCTGTCACCGGTTCAGCGTGATTTTTTAAATAACGTTCCGTCACCACTACATGTTGATATTTTGTCGATTGGGAATAAATCACTTTGTCTTTATACAACACACTACTTAATTGCGCTAACCAACCTGTACCTAAGGTAAGAATAACCGCGAATAATGCAATTAATAATAAATGGCAGACAAACAACAACTTCGCCCAACGGATCTTATCTTGATAACGCCATAAAAATGCTAAACCAGCAATAATATTAAATAATGCCGTCCATGCCGCCGCTTCCATAATCGGTAACGATAACATGATCAACACCCAAATAGCCGCGCCAATACCAGCACCGATATAGTCAGCACCGTAAATAGTACCGGCATTATTTTCTAAAAATCGGCCATACACTTGTTGGCGCACGCGGGCAATCAACGGGATCTCCATACCAATAAAGATACCTAGCACTAAACCGAATACATAAGGCATGAATTTAGCTATTTTTTCTAGCTGTTGTGGCAGGTAACCATCGAGTACTACGTTACTGGGTAAGTTAAACGTCGCCGATAATAACTGTGGCAAGCTATAACTTAAAGCGATCATCGCTGAAATAATTAAAATACAGCTCATACCGATTAAGGCGATCAGGGCTTCTAACCAAGCGAATGCGGTAAAGGCATCTTTAAACCAACGCGCCATAAATGCGCCTATGCCCATCGCCACAATCATGGTACCGATCATGGCATAAATAGCACTCTCGACAGAACCTAATATCCTGCCCGCATAATGCGAAAGCAAATATTCATAGATCAAGCCGCAGCCAGCAAGAATGATCATCACCGAAATTAATAACGCATCGTGAAACCATAATGAACGTTTACGCTGTTGTGCTTGCTGGGCTTTATTATCACTATTTACAACTGAGGGTTCCACACAATGCCTTACTGTAGTTTAATTTAAAAAGCTCAAACTCAATAACATCAACAGTATAAGAAAAACTGCTGCAAATTATCGAATTTGAGCCATATCGATGACTTAGATAAAGAGATTATCTTAACGAAGCATTAGCTACCAAGTAAGGTTGCCATTGTTAAGCCGATTGAGAATGATACCGTTGCCGAGATCACTGCAACACCGATATTCTTTTGGCGAATAACTTCATCAGCAATATCAATACCAGATAAGATCACTTTGATGGTAATCAATTGTAACACAGCGAAGATAGCCACACTGACAATCGCGGAGAATGCCCAATATGTCAGGCTAAGGGTGATATTATCAGCAGCATAAGGTGCGAGACCGGTTGCCGCGGTAATAGCTAAGCCAGAACCGATCAAGAAACCAGAGTAACGGATACCAACAGCCAAGTTATCGTCTAAGATAAGTTGCTGTAGACAATCACCCGTACGCTTGAATAAACGTACACGGTATTTACTCACTAGCAGCATAATGATGTTGGCAACAACAAACGCAGCAACCACGACAGGTAATCCATGCCAACCTTCCGTTAGTACCCAGATCAACGCAGAACGTACCACAATCGCGACAGTGACAATATGACCAAAATCAACGAAGGCCGCCGTGACGTTACCTTTTACGATCTCATCGTGCAGACTGACTTTTTGCAGTGTCACTTTATCTTGGAAAAAATGACCGGCTTTAATTAACGCGATAGCTAATAAGCCATAACCCAGCATTTGAGTTGCTTCTTCAAATAATGAATCCGCAAAGTCGCCACTGGTGACGCCAGTTAATACAATTGCAAGTCCAGCTAAACCGGCGGCGAAACTAATACCAAAGGCAAAGTTATCGCGTTTGGCGATTTCATCATTGGCATGTAAATTTGATACCCAGCCTTTGATCATTTTTAAACTCACAAATAACGCAATGATGACAATAAAGTCAATAACCAGTGCTTGTGTCGTCCACATAGTCAATCCATCAAACTCGTACATACTCAATCTCCATAACTTGTTCTTTCTATTTGCTCAAGGCTATCTATCTTGCTCAAAGCATCTATTTACCGCGACGGACACCACGTGATGTACGGCTGCCACTATTACGAAATGTCCCCGTCTGACTGGTCGCTTTATTACTGCTAGTGAACGACTTTTTCGGTTTAGAATAACTGCTCACCGTTTTCGTTGGGGTATAACTAGAACGACTCAAGCCAGCAGAGCCAGCACGTGTTTTCGCATAAGGCGAGCTAAATGACTGGCCTTTACGCTGAAATGATTTACGGGTTCTCGTTTCAACAGCCGCTTGCTTTACACTCTGTTTTGGACTGGTATAACGTGAACGTCCATGGTCATTGTAGTAACTATAACGACGATTTTGACTCCAATTCGAGTAACCAACACGACCGGTTAAATCACCCAGCATGCGATACATACCGTACCACTGCCAGAAACTGGTGCCGTTGCTACCGCTTTGCCAACCACCATAGTTGGGATTGCCGACCATCTGACTACCTGCGCCGTAATCAGCACCATCACCGGCACTTTTTTCAGCAAATTGGCTAATTGCACCGACTCGAGCAAGTCGGCCGTCAGACATGTCTGCTAACACGTTAATGGGATCTGTTAATGCATCATTAAACAAGCTTGGTTTGGCGGCTTCTTCAATACGCATTAGCTCATCCAGCAAAGGTCCTGAATTATCTAACGTTACAGTCTGTGCTTTTACATCATTCAATCGCATCGCAAGATTCTGATATAAAGGCCCCTTTCGCGTTGCATCTTCAGCAATCAAATCAGCGATACGAGCCAGTTCTGGTTTTTGTTGTTTTAAAACTTGTGCATACTCAGTCAACAATCTGGCATTGCGAACAGAGCCGGTTTCAATGGTAGAACCTAATCTGCTAAGACTGCTTTCTACACTGGCTACTTGTTGGTTAATTGTCGTTTGCGTTTGTTCAAGTTTCGATTCACAGCCCGCTAACAGCTGCAAAATAAATAACAGACTTATTAACTTCCATGGTTTAATCATTGACATAGATGGTCACCTATTTTGCCTGCCGACTCTAATATAATTACGCCATCATCTGGCTTTCTAACATCTTGCTACTGTACGTTTTAAGCATCAAAAAATCAACTGGTTATAGCGTGGTAAATTACCTATTTTGTAAACGATTGTAATCTAATAAACCGGCGTTAATAGGCTGTAACTGTTGATTTAAGGTTTGGATAGTATCACTGTGTGGCCAGAATCGAGGGTCAGAGCGTCTAACACCATAATCATCTAGCCAAGCAGTATAATCTGCGGCTGTTTTCATTGCCGCTAAACGAGCAAAAAATGTGAGTGATAGTGTAGCGTCTATCGAGCCAAGTTATAAAACAAGTTACGCTATTATTTGCTCGCGTTAGTATCAACAAACTTAAAAATAGCTATCAAAAAACATAAACGCCAATTCAACTATTAAATTAAATTGGCTTTAATATGCATTACGCAATCTATTATATCAGGTGCTTTGTTTAGCGCGTTAGCGCAACTAGCCCATGCTATAAGTGTAAGGTGCTTGAATACCTAGAGGGATACCAAGTGCCCAATAACCCAGTAAGAATATTGTCCAGGCGATTAACATCGCGATAGAATAAGGCATCATTAATGCTGCCAACGTGCCAATACCTGAACTCTTCATATAACGTTGTGTGTAAACAACCACTAGCGGGAAGAACACCATTAATGGTGAGATAATGTTAGACACTGAGTCACCAACACGATAAGCCGCTTGGGTTAATTCAGGAGAGATGCCCACCGCCATTAACATAGGCACAAGTACTGGACCGATTAATGCCCATTTTGCTGAAGCACTGCCGACTAATAAGTTAACAAATGCCGTCAATAAGATCATACCAACAATAGTGATTTGTCCTGGCATATCCATTGATTTCAATAAATCAGCACCAGATAACGCCAGTAAGGTACCTAAATTTGATTGGCTAAATGCAGATAGGAATTGTGCACAGAAAAATGCCATCACGATATAACCACCCATAGTGCCCATCGTAGCAGCCATGGCTTTAATTACATCATCACCTGATTTGAACGAACCAGAAACACGGCCATAAACGATACCCGGAATAATAAACAGTACAAAAATAAGCGGCACAATTGATTGCATAATCGGCGCACTAAATGACGTTAATTCACCTTCAGGCGAGCGCAATGGTGATGCTTCAGGATAGAGTGCAGTAATTAATGCCACGATACCCGCTACCATAGTCCAACCCGCATAGCTAAATGCTCTTGATTCTGCTGTCGATAACACAGCTAAATTAGGCGCTTCTTCTGCGTTCTCATCAACAGGCGTAGCTGCAAGTCGAGGCTCAATGATTTTCTCTGTTACATACCAACCGACACACACCACTAGGATTGAAGATAAGCCAGTAAAGAAAATATTTGCCAGTGGATTAACAACATAAGCAGGGTCTAATACTTGCGCAGCTGATTGCGTAAAGCCAGCCAGAAGTGGATCAATACCCGATGGGATAAAGTTAGCAGAGAAACCACCAGATACACCAGCGAATGCAGCGGCAATACCCGCTAACGGATGACGACCTGCCGCATGGAAGATCACACCACCCATAGGGATCACTAACACATAACCAGCATCAGCCGCGGTATGTGAAATGATTGCCACTAAAATCAACATAGGTGTTAATAACTTAGCTGGGGTGAAGTTAAGCATTTTCTTCAAACCGGTATTAATAAAGCCTGACGCTTCTGCAACACCAAGACCTAGCATAGAGACCAGTACAATGCCTAACGGCGCAAAACTGGTAAATGTGGTCACCATATTAGCGAGGAAAGAGGCCAGTGACTGCCCAGTGAGTAAATTATTAATCTCAATAGCTTGGCCAGTGATCGGATGGATCATGCCAAAATCAAACTGTGAAAATAACGCTGACAATAGCCAAACGATGACTAATCCCCAGAAGAATAAAATGGCAGGATCTGGGATTTTATTACCAGCCCGTTCAATTAAATTCAAGAATTTATCCATTGCCCCAGAGGGTTTCCCTGGTATTTTTGCCACTGCTTGCTTACTCATTATTACTCCACCGTTAATCACTACGTGCGATTTAAAAGCAAAAATAATAGCTAAATAGTGGGGATTTACAAGAGCATAATGAGGCCAGTTACGTCATCGAAAAGCACATAGATATTACAAAATAGGTACTTGAGTATTATATTCTTCAGTTATACTTTCAAATCAATCAAAGTGTTACATAACTCTACTATATCAACAATACCGATATTTACATCTAGCAAAGAAGTTATTTAAAGCAGTGTAAATTATTTACCTGACACTTTGACTTGTATGATTAACCATCATTTATTAGTGGTATTTAGTACATTGAAATAATAAGCATGTAAAACTACTGTATCCAATGCAGTGTTACGTCAGCTGAAATTGCATATCCTCATCAACTCGGCGCAGCAATTATTGATTATAACGACGCAAGAAACTATCTACTGATTTTTTTGGCGTTTTAGCTAACGTTTGTACCAACGGAAAAGGAATGCAGGCTAAGCTATAACGTGATTTCATTTCATCTAACATCACCAACCAGAGTTTAGTGGTCATTTCCGAATCAAATAGCGCACGGTGAAAACCACCGTCTGACGGGATATTGGTATATTTAATTAACTCACCTAATTTATGACTCGGGGCATCTTGAAAAATACGTCTTGCCACCAGCAGTGAACAACTAAATTCACCATCATAACCGCGACCAATACGTGTCAATTCAGCGTCTAAAAAGCGCTTATCAAATGAGGCATTATGGGCCACTAAATTGTAACCTTGGATAAAATCAGCAAATCGGTGCATGACTTCTTCACAAGGGGCGGCGTCTTCGAGCATGGTATTGGTGATACCTGTGTAATCGGCAATAAAGCTACTAACACGACGGCCTGGATGCATCAACTCTTGAAAGCGCCCAGTGATCTTGCCGTCTTCAATTTTTACCGCTCCGATCTCAATCGCGCGATCACCCATATCAGGAGATAATCCAGTGGTCTCGAAATCCAATATAATAAGGGTATCAGCGTTCACTATCATTGCTACTTTCTCTCTCGTTATAACTTATAAGCTGGTCGTGAAGTATAAAACAGTATGCTCACACAAGCGATCTATGTCTACACTAGGGGTAATAGCTGTTTTATAAGAGGGAACTGTATGTCGATAAAACCTCTAGATTGTAATCAATTGTATAGGATTTCAACACTCACAGAGCTTGCAGCTGATTGTAAGTCAACTAAACATCTGCAACCACTCGATCAAATTATCGGCCAAGACCGGGCACAACAAGCGGTCGAATTCGCCATGTCGATAAAAGAAAAAGGCTATAACATCTACGCCCTTGGCCACAATGGCCTCGGCAAGCGCACCATGATATTACGCTATCTCAATCGCCATGAGCCAAGCAGTAATAATCAGGCCATTTTTGACTGGTGTTATACGGTTAATTTTGATGAAGCGCGTCACCCAAAAGTATTAAGGCTACCAGCTGGTACAGCGCATCAATTTAAAAAAGAGGTAGAAAGCCTCACCCTGCGCTTAGTAAAAGCATTATCGATGGCCTTTGATAATGAGATCTACTTCGCTCGCGCTGAAAAACTGAAAAACAGATTAGAAAAAAAACAAGAAGCGATATTACAAGATCTAACGAAATCTGCCGAGCAACATAGCATTAGCCTAACATTAACAGCACAAGGTGATTACCAGCTCGTCGCCATGAACGACAAAAATGAAGCCTACTCTGAAACCGATTTTGACGCGTTAACTGACAGTCAAAAAAAGCGCTTTGAAACTAAAATTACAGAATTAGAAATAAAGTTACGTGACATTATTCGTCAATTAACCATTTGGGAAGAAGAGTTCACTGATAAGATCCAAAAGCTTGATGAGCAAATTGCTCAGGATGTATTAGTTCATTGCACCACGCAATTAAAAGACAAATACAGTCACCTGCCCGAGGTGAAAGCCCATCTAATCGCCATGAATAAAGACATATTAGACAATCTTGATATCTTTGTTGAAGATAGCGAGGATGATATTACTTTGGCTTATGCCGCATTAGACAAAAAAATGCCTCGCCGTTATCAAATTAACGTACTCGTTTGCCAAGAAACCAACACCTTCCCTATCGTGGTGGAGGAAAGTCCCAATTACCATACTATTTTTGGCTATATCGAAAATGCAACGTTCAAAGGTACGGTGTTTACCGATGCCTCCTTGATTCGAGCGGGTAGCTTACACCGTGCCAATGGTGGGGTATTAATGATTGACGCGGTCAAGGTACTGGAGCGACCTTATGTTTGGGATGGCTTGAAACGAGCCTTGCGCGCCAATAAATTAAGCCTCAGCTCACTGGAAAGAGAAGTCAGTTTATCAGGTACTATTTCGTTAGATCCCGAGCCAATACCACTCTCGGTTAAGATCATCCTGTTTGGTGATTATCAGACTTATCAACTACTGCAACAATATGATCCTGAATTCAGAGAGTTATTTCGTGTTACAGCCGATTTTGAAGATGTCATGCCCAGAACAGAGATAGCGGAAGCCAACTATGCAAAGTTCATTTCCAGCATTGTCCACGATAACGATATGCTGCATTGCGACCGTAAAGCCATGAGCAGGATCATCGAGTACAGTTCACGCCAAGCGGAAGATCAAGACATGCTCTCCTTACATTCTGTTGATATCGCCAACTTATTACGTGAAAGTAATTACTGTGCACGTCTCGCCAATGCCACCCTTATTCGCTATCACCATGTTGAACAAGCGCTGACAAATAAACAGCAACGTGCAGGTAGATTACAAGACTATCTATTACAAAGCTTTATGAATGGTTCCACGCTCATTGATATTAAGGGCCACGTGGTAGGACAAATCAATGCGCTTTCCGTTATTGCAACAGCAGACAGTCAATTTGGTATTCCCGGTCGCATCACCGCGACCGCTTCTTTTGGCGAAGGTGAAATATTCGATATTGAACGACAGGTCAAACTCGGTGGTAATATCCATTCTAAAGGGGTTATGATCCTAACAGCTTATCTGGCTTCGGTATTTGGTCAAACTGCAATTATCCCACTCACAACGCGTTTAACGTTCGAACAATCTTACGGTCAAATCGATGGCGACAGTGCCTCTCTCGCCGAATGCAGCGCCATCATTTCGGCATTTTCTCAGGTACCATTACGTCAAGATATTGCCATCACCGGTTCCATGGATCAATTTGGTCATGCCCAGCCTATCGGCGGCGTAAATGAAAAAATAGAAGGCTTTTTTGATGTTTGCTCATCGATTACAACATTATCAACACAAGGGGTAATCATTCCGCGCGCTAATGTGCATAACCTGATGTTAAGAAGTGATGTAATTGCCGCTGTTGAGCAAGGTCTATTTCATATTTGGGCAATTGACCATGTCACCGAAGCGATTAATTTACTCACTAACATCATCGCAGGCTCAATGAACAATAAAGGCGAATATGCTCATAACTCTGTTTTTGGTATAACCCAAAGTCGATTAACCAATCTGCGCAAAGATAATAATAACGCCACCGCAAGCACGTAAACTTATACGGCTTAACAAATGAATGGGGACAGCAATAACATTGCGTATTAATGTATTCCCCAGCAGCGACATAAACATGAATAAGTATAAACAAAAATAATAAAAACAAACATTTAGGGTTACTTTCCGATTAAATGTGTTGACATAAACCAACTAAATTTTATACTGCAACTTCTTTAATCAACGCTAAGTAGTCGCTCTGATGATCAGTCTAAAATGGAATGAAGACATGTCTGTTGGTATCGATGAGATTGATACCGATCATAAACAGATCCTCTCTATTATTGCATCTATAATCGAAGCGATTGATACCAACGCGAATGCCGATACGATGGAGCAACATTTTGCTGACCTTACGGCTTGTAGTACCGCGCATTTCAAGCATGAAGAAGCATTAATGGAGACAATGGCCTTCGATGATTTTGTTGAGCATAAAAAAGGTCATCAAACGTTTTTAAAGCAACTCCCTGAATTGAAGAATAAACTGTTACATTCAAATGATACTGATGCGGCAGAACAAGTAAGTCAGTTTTTATATGATTGGGTGATTGAGCATATTTTCATTTCTGACATGGATTATGTACATGCATTTCATAATGAAACAAAACATTCAGTTTCATTGAAAGCCATATTCCAGCGTACATCGGAATGGCTAAGTCATCGAGTCAGCATTTCGACTCGCGTGCTTATTACCTCGTTATTACCAATCCTTGGTATGTTATTACTCAGCTTTATCGCAATTAAAGACAATTACCAACAATACAAAAATATGCAGCTGTTAGATAATCTCACCCAGATCGTGCAGCAAGTGAACTCACTAACACATAACTTACAAGTCGAACGTGGATTACTGTCAAGCTACATGAGTTCAGACTATAAACGTTTCTCTAAAGCGCTCACCACCCAACAACACAAAAGTAATGATGCAATATATACGTTTACCACGCTGCTCAATTCACGTCAGGCGTTATTAACTGAACCTATGTTAATTGAGTTTATTAACTCAACCAAAATTGACATTGCCGAGTTGATCATATTTCGCAGTGGTTTAAACAATACCGACATCAGTAGTGAGCAAATGCTAACTGGTTATAATGAGATTATTGGTAAACTATTATCGCGGGTAAATCGTTTATCGCATATCAAAATGGATGCCGAGTTTGCTAATAATATTACTGCGATTAATGCGATCGTAGGATTGAAGGAGATCCTTGGTCAACAACGAGAGATTGGTACATTACTCATCGATGATGATCTATCCAAGCATGAGTTAATGCACAGCGAACGTTACAAGCATATTTATATGCAACTGGGAATGCAGCTCAATGCTATCTTCATTTTTAATTATTCAGCAACCCCAGAGCAACTCCAGGCGTGTGGTCAGTTATGTAATATAGCAAAACAAAAAGCATTTATTAGCAACGCGATTGAAGACTTCATGCTCAAACCTGAAATAGAGCAAAACAGTCAATTTTGGTTCATCCAACTAACAAATCGCATTGATGACATCGAAATAGTGGCAGATAAAATCATCAATGATCTCGACGTTAAAACACAGTTAAAACTCGAAAAATTAGAATCTAGGTTTTATCTAGTACTTATTATAATTAGCACTATTGTCATTTTTAATACCTTACTTTTCACCATTCTCTATCACAGTGTTATTACCCCTATTCGCCGAATTACCCATGCGTTAAAACAAGTCACATTAGGCCATTACAACCAACAAATGAATGCATCCACATCCAGTGACGAAATTGGCGCTATGTACGAGGCTTACGAAACATTACGCCGAAAATTATTACAAGCTGACATGTCAAAAAATATCATTAAACGTCAGCAACAATCGCTATTAGATCGCCGTAAAGAGCGAGATAAGTACCGTGAATTGGCATCAAGAGATACTTTAACTGGCGCATTAAATCGACGTAAATTTAACTTGGTCCTGAAACAAGAAATTGGCTTTGCCAAACAAGATAAACAAAAGTTGTCATTATTATTACTCGATATTGACCACTTCAAGAATATCAATGACTCTTATGGTCATGCTGGCGGCGATCAAGTATTACGCGATTTCTACGACGCCTGCTTCAGCAGTGTCAAAGCATCCGATATCGTCGCGCGTATTGGTGGTGAAGAGTTCGCCATCTTAATGCCGGAAACCAACAGCACCCAAGCACACGTCATTGCTGAACGACTTCGCCATAATATCAGTAACCTGCAGGTACCTTATGGCCAAGATACGATTCGTCTCACCGTCAGTATTGGACTAGCCCAGTGGCACGAGTACAACTCCTTTAATGTCGAAGAATTTATTTCACATACCGATAAGGCACTTTATCAAGCAAAACATGATGGTCGAAATTGCGTTGTAGCAGCATCTGAATAGACACAAAAAAACGGATATAACCTAAGGCTATATCCGTTTTTTATTATCTGCGATTTACCCGCTATTATCCGTAATGCTTAATCACCGCTATTGTAGGTAAATAGCGGTGAATAAAATTACTCAGCGTCAGTCGCTTTCTCTTTCTTCACAACAGCAATGCTTAGCTCTTCAAGTGATGCTGGGTTTGCTTCACTTGGTGCTGATGTTAATAAGCACGCAGCAGTTGTTGTTTTAGGGAATGCGATAACGTCACGGATGTTATCAGTACCTGTTAGCAACATAGCTAGACGGTCTAAACCAAATGCTAAACCAGCATGTGGCGGCGTACCGTATTTAAGCGCTTCAAGCAAGAAACCAAACTTGTCTTGTTGCTCTTGTGCTTCGATACCTAAGATTTCGAATACTGCTTTTTGCATTTCACCTTTGTGAATACGCACAGAACCACCACCAACTTCATAGCCATTAATAACCATGTCGTAAGCGTCAGAGATAGCGTCAGCAGGGTTAGCTAATAGCTCTTGTGCATCAACATCCATTGGCGCTGTGAATGGGTGGTGAACCGCGTGTAGGTTACCTTCGCCATCTTCTTCAAACATTGGGAAGTCAACAACCCAAAGTGGTTTCCATTCGTTTGAAGTAAGTTCTAAATCAGTACCTACTTTAAGACGAAGTGCGCCAAGAGCTTCAGTTACAATTTTGTTTGTATCTGCGCCGAAGAAAATGATATCGCCGTCTTTGGCGTTAGTACGCTCAAGTAATGCAGTGATCACGTCAGCTGTTAAGAACTTAGCTACTGGCGATTGTACGCCTTCAGCACCAGCGGCAACGTCTTTCACTTTCATCCATGCCATGCCTTTCGCGCCATAGATGCCTACAAATTTAGTGTATTCGTCAATTTGCTTACGAGACAGTTTAGCGCCGCCAGTAACACATAATACCGCTACACGACCTTTCGGGTTGTTGGCAGGTTCAGCGAATACTTTAAATTCAACATCTTTTAGGATGTCTGCAACGTCAACAAGTTCTAACGGGTTACGTAGATCAGGTTTATCTGAACCAAAACGACGCATTGCTTCAGCATAAGTCATGCTTGGGAACGCTGGTAATTCAACGTCCAAGATTTCTTTCCACATGCTCGTGATTAAACGTTCAGTCACTTCACGCACTTGTGGTGCAGTCATGAATGATGTTTCGATATCTATTTGTGTGAATTCAGGCTGACGGTCAGCACGTAAATCTTCATCACGGAAACATTTAACGATTTGGTAATAACGATCGAAACCAGACATCATCAACAGTTGCTTAAATAACTGTGGTGATTGTGGCAAAGCAAAGAATTGACCTTTATGCGTACGGCTTGGTACTAGGTAATCACGTGCGCCTTCTGGCGTTGCTTTTGTTAGTACTGGTGTTTCAATATCAAGGAAACCGTGGTCATCCATGAAACGACGAACAAAGTTACTTGCTTTAGCACGGATCTTAAGACGGTTGCTCATTTCTGGGCGACGTAGATCTAAGAAACGGTGCTTAAGACGTTGCTCTTCGCTGTTCACTTGGTTGAAATCAAGCGGCAGTGCTTCTGCTTTATTGATAATTTCTAGGTCTAGGCCTGAAACTTCAATCGCGCCAGTTGCCATGTCTTTATTTACTTGGCGTTCTTCACGAGCACGTACAGTACCAGTGATTTTCACACAGAATTCGTTACGTAATTGGCTAGCACGTTCAAATACAGCTTCTACATCTGGATCATAAACAACTTGCACAATACCTTCACGGTCACGTAAATCGATAAAAATAACACCGCCTAAATCACGACGACGATTAACCCAACCACACAATTCAACCTGTTGGCCGATATGTGCTTCATTTACTTGTCCGCAATACACTGTGCGCATCTGTATAATCCTACTAATCGATGGATCGGGTAGCCACTTTGGCAACCCTCAAAAAATTACCGTTATTGTAATAGAAATTAGCACCGCAACCAATACTTATACTCAAACAACGTCAAGTTATCCCGAAACTACTTCCAGTTATAGCCAAACAGCCTAAGAACCCGCTTATTCACACCGCTTGCAATTGTCCTTGTTGGTTAAATAACCGTTATTTTGTTAACAAAAAAGTCATTATTAACGCTGAAAAAACCAACACGACAGCGAAACAAGCAAATTATTCCATCTATATGCGGTTTAGCTAGAGACAAAGCTGGTCATTTTAACTAAAATACGTCGCCTTATTTTGCTAATTTTCATTGCAGGTTATAACAATGCAACAACGCGATCAGATTTTCTCAGCCCCGTTAGATCAAATCGGTGACTTCACCTTTGACGAACGTGTTGCAGAAGTATTTCCGGATATGATTAAACGTTCTGTACCCGGTTACTCTAATATCATTTCTGCTATTGGCATGATGACCGCGCGTTATGCTCAAGACAATACCCAGCTTTATGATTTAGGTTGCTCACTTGGCGCTGCCACTATTGCGATGCGCCGTAACGTGCAAGCAAGCAATTGCAATATCGTCGCGATAGATAACTCGCAAGCAATGCTGGAGCGTTGTGAGCGCCATCTCTCCGCTTATAAAAGTGATACACCAGTACAAGTACTGTGTGATGATATTTGTGCGGTGGATATCACCAATGCATCGATTGTAGTGTTGAATTTTACCCTACAATTTATTCCATCAGCAGAACGCCAAGCGCTACTCACCAAAATTTATGCTGGTTTAGTCCCTGGTGGTATTCTGATCCTGTCAGAGAAATTCTGCTTTGGTGATGAAAACGTCAATGATTTACTGATCAATTTACACGAAGATTTCAAACGTGCTAATGGGTATAGCGAATTAGAGATAAGTCAAAAACGCAGCGCGATTGAAGATGTAATGCGTCCCGACAGTATTGAAACACATTTGAAGCGTCTAAAAGATATCGGCTTTAGTAGCGCCAACTCTTGGTTCCAGTGTTTTAACTTTGGTTCTATGGTCGCGATTAAATAACACCGACACGATTGGCACTACAGTCGCACGACCATAAATAGAAAATAAATAGCACAATACACCAAATTAATTTAAGCATTTGCATTAATTTAAAGCAGTAACATTAATTGAAAGTAATATAGGTTACCCATGATCGACTTTTCAAATTTTTACCAGATAATTGCGAAAAACAAATTACACCATTGGCTGTACACGCTGCCTGCACAAATGCACGAATGGGAACGCGAACATAAACATGGTTTTTTACCGCGCTGGGAAAAGGTACTAAAGAAGCTACCTAAAATCGAAACCAAGCACATCAATATTACCGACAAGTTTGAAGTTGGTGCGCCGGGTGAGTTAAGCGAAAGCGACCTGCGTAAAACCGAAAGTCTATTACAAAAATTCCATCCATGGCGCAAAGGCCCATTCAACATACACGGTATTCACATTGATACAGAATGGCGCAGTGATTGGAAATGGGAACGTTTACGTGAGTTTATCTCGCCGTTAAAATACCGTTATGTGCTTGATGTAGGCTGCGGTAGCGGTTACCACATGTGGCGTATGCTCGGTGACGGTGCAGAATTTGTTGTGGGTATCGATCCAAGCCAATTGTTCTTAGTGCAATTTGAAGCAATCCGTCATTTTGCCAATAACGACCAACGTGTGCACTTATTACCCCTTGGTATTCAAGAATTACCTAAATTACGTGCCTTCGACACAGTTTTCTCTATGGGTGTTCTATATCATCGCAAATCACCAATTGACCATATTGAACAGCTTAAAAACCAGCTGCGTGATGGCGGTGAATTAGTATTAGAAACATTAGTGATTGATGGTGATGAGCAAGCAGTATTAGTCCCTGGCGATCGTTATGCGCAAATGCGTAATGTATGGTTCTTACCAAGTTGTGCAGCACTCAAACTTTGGGTTGAAAAACTCGGATTTGAAAATGTGCGTATCGTTGATGTTTCCGATACCAGTATCGAAGAGCAGCGTGCGACAGAATGGATGCGTAACGAGTCATTGGTTGATTTCCTTGACCCGAACGATCACAGTAAAACGGTTGAAGGCTACCCTGCACCGAAACGTGCGGTATTAATTGCCACTAAACCTTATGCAGAGCAGTTAGACGAATAACTTCAGAGTCGAAGCGCCCAATCTGGCGCTTCGCTTAAACATAAGCGCATTACGTTATGCACATTGCCCACAGTTTAATTTAGAGTTAGAAATGGAAATGGATACTTTCAAAACCCCTCGTCAATTAATGACCGCTGTCATCATTAGCGCCCTACTTTCAGGCTGTGCGAATGTGGATCAATTTCTTAATCAAGGAGAGACCGCAGCGCTACTGAAATCTCAAATTGAACAACAGAGTGAACAAATAACGTTATTAGTTGAACAACAAAATACCATTTTAGCTGAATTACAAAAACAGCCAGCTTTATTTGCTCACCAAACACAAAACATCAGCCAACTTAACAGTAAGCTCGAAGATTATGTGCAATTACGCCAACAAGTCATCGACAATAGCGAGCGCATTGCGACTTGCCAAGCCGATAAAAAAACTCAATCCAGCGATAACCATCTGTCCCTTGCACAGTCAACCGAAGGGATAACACCGCTGGAGAAAAGAGTGATCGGCTCAGAAGAACTGGTCTTGCTCGATGATCTAAAAGAACAATATAAAGCCCGCATCGATACAGGTGCAACGACCTCATCATTAAACGCGACCAACATTGTTGAGTTTGAACGGGATGGCAAAAAATGGGTTCGCTTTAACTTCAATCAAAGTCTCAATGATGACCAAGTCATTGAAGCAAAAGTGGCACGTACTATTTTGATCCGCCAAGCCAATAGCAGTGAGCCGACACGCCGTCCTATTATCGAATTACCCGTACAGCTGGGTGATCTAAAAACCTTAACTGAGTTTACCCTTGCCGACCGTCGTCACATGTCATTTCCGGTATTACTTGGACGTACATTCTTAAAAGACATTGTCATTGTTGATGTTGCACGTACTTACACATCAACTAAGTCCATCACTCAGTAATTCATCATCATTAATTTAGAGTGCGAAGTGATACATTAGCTCGCACTCTATAACAGCTTCTTTATATTGTTCCACCACTGCCCATCCACATTCTCCGCTTAGTAATAACCGCCCATAGTAATCAAAAAATTACAGTGATAAATTGCAATTCATAAACAACTACCGTATAAATAATTGATATATAACTATTGTATTAGACATGTTTCACATTTCTGAGGTGTAATAATACCGTTATTATGAACATCTATCTTAAAAACAACTATAATCGATTAAATACCATTGTTATTAAATAGATAGTCATTATTTTTAAGGTCGACAAGCATATTTTAAAAATAAAGATCATCATTATATTAAAAATATATATTGTTTATATAAGAATAACGGAACTATTACCCCACTTTGGTGAACTAACCCTCTTTTTCAGCAGTCAACAGGGCCAAATATCGAATGAAAAATACAACTACAACTCGCACACTAAAAACATCAAAGATCGCTATTGCTAGTGCTCTTAGCCTTGTATTTTTAAGTGGCTGTGCCATGACACAAAATAAAGAAAATACCGCGATTGTCAGCAAGCAACAGGCGCAGATAGAAACTATTTTGCAGCAACAACAACAAATATTAACGACATTACAAGCACAACCAGATAAGTTCAGCGAGCAAGATGAAGCCATCAGTAAACTAACAGAACAGCTTGACGGCCTGGGAGCTAAAACACCCGTGAATAAAACCACAGCAATCGTGATACCAACCACCAAAAAAGTACACAATGACATCGCCGGTAAAGTCATTCTTGGTCAAGAAGAATGGATATGGTTTGACCAATTACAAACTAATTTCAAATCACGTGTCGATACCGGCGCAACGACCTCGTCATTAAATGCAACTGACATCGTTAAATTTGAACGTGATGGCCGTGACTGGGTTAAATTCAATTTATCCCACAAAGATGATAATGAAGTGTTTCCAATTGAAGCGCCCGTTGTCCGTACCGTTAAAATTCGTCAAACCAATGCTACTAAAGCATTGGAACGTTATGTTGTTAGCATACCCGTTGAGCTTGGTAGTATAAAAACAGAAACTGAATTTACACTAGCAGATCGTAGCCGCATGATATTCCCAATTCTATTAGGCCGCACGTTCTTAAAAGACATTGCCATAGTCGATGTTGCGCAAAAGTATACTCAACCGAAAAATAAATCGGTGTCTATTAAAAAACAACCGACTGCAGTTAAAAAAGGGACTAACTAATCATGCCATCTAAGATCCCATTTCGCATCTTCGTTGCGATACTTTTCCTACTCGGTGTTGGCAGTATCGCACAACGCCATTACAGTGGTGAGATCCCTTGGTTACCGGGTGAGACTTACTCGACGTGGATGATTGAAGCTAAAGTTGAATTCACAGCGCAAGGCGATGCGGTTAACGCTTCTTTTGCTACCCCTTCAACACAAAGTAACTTCACCGTTTTAAATCAAACAGCAGCGTCTCCTGGTTATGGCTTATCGTTTCTTGATGATCGAGCACAATGGACAATTCGTAACGCCGAAGGCAAGCAAGATCTATACTACAAAGTGAATGTACTGACTAATGACATTCCATTAGATGTGGCCAATAAACAAGATGTCAGTATTCATAAAACGACTTGGTTACCACCTTATGACATAGCGGCAGAGCAACTTGTTACTAGCGCAATGGAAAAAAGCGCCGATGCATTTTCATATAGCCGTGAATTACTAAAATTACTTTCGGGTGATAATCTAGGCCAAAATGCGACATTGATGCTCCAAGAAAGCAGTAAATCCGATTTATTTGTCGCGCTGCTTAATGAAGCCAATATCCCCGCATTACTGGTTAAAGGTTTATACCTTGAAGACGGTCGTCGCCAACAACAACTACAACCATTTGTATTAGTATTTGGTGAAGATGATAGCCGTTTAATTGATGTTAAATTAGGTCAAGTAGCAGATGCACATAACTTGCTACTTTGGGAACAAAACGGCGAACCGACATTAGACCTCATTGGTGGTTCTAATTCTCGCGTTAGTTTCTCTATCATCCAACAGACTCAACCTGTTATGCAGGTACTGAAAGAGAAAGCCAACGATACCGATCTTTCAAACTTCAGTATCTACAGTCTACCACTTGAAGAACAAGCGCTGTTTAAAGGTATTTTACTGATTCCATTAGGTGTCATGATCGTGGTGTTGATGCGTATTCTTATCGGCTTACGTACATCAGGCACCTTCATGCCGGTGTTAATTGCCATGGCATTTGTGCAAACAAGTCTCGCCACTGGTTTAATTGGCTTTACCTTAATCGTCGGTATCGGTTTAGTGATCCGTTCCTACCTGTCGCGACTAAATTTATTGTTGGTATCACGGATATCTGTGGTCATCATTACCGTGATCGCCATTATTTGTCTGTTCTCAGTACTGTCATACAAAATTGGTTTAACAGAAGGTCTTAAAATCACCTTCTTCCCAATGATCATTTTATCTTGGACCATCGAACGTATGTCAATTCTATGGGAAGAAGAAGGCGCGAAAGAAGTATTTGTACAAGGTGGCGGTAGCTTATTCGTTGCAGTACTTGTCTATCTAACCATTAGTAATGAGCTATTACGCTATTGGGCATTCAACTTCCTTGGCTTACAACTTATCATTATGTCAATCATCTTAATGTTAGGTACTTACACTGGCTATCGTCTGCTAGAACTGCGCCGCTTTAAAGACATGCAAGGTGACTAATGATGACATTTTCATTTTTAAAAGAGTTCGCTCAGCCGCGTAAATTGAAGCAGCAAGGTATCTTAGGAATGAACCAGCGTAATAATATGTATATATCACGCTATAACCCAAGAAAGTTGTTTCCGTTAGTGGATAATAAATTAAAAACCAAACAGATAGCTGAAGACGCTAATGTTAGTACCCCAGAGCTTATTGGCGTGGTTAATAACCAACATTCGGTTAAATCTGTTGATAAGCTTATCGCCGGACTTAATGGCTTTGTGATCAAGCCAGCCAAAGGTTCTGGTGGCAAAGGTATCTTAGTTATCACTAAAGTCGAAGCTGGTCGCTATTACAAACCCAGTGGCAGTGAATGTTCACTCGATGATATTGAACGCCATTGTTCTAACATATTAGCCGGTCTATTTTCACTTGGTGGTGGTATCGATGTTGCCGTTGTGGAAGCACTTATCGTCTTTGATGACAGCTTTGAGGGTTATAGCTTTGAAGGAGTGCCCGACGTGCGAGTGATCGTATTTAAAGGCATCCCAATGATGGCTATGATGCGTTTATCAACATCGATGTCCGATGGTAAAGCAAATTTACACCAAGGCGCTGTTGGGGTTGGTATTAACATCACCACAGGTGAAGCGTTAAACGCGGTGCAATATGATGCGATGGTGACTCATCACCCTGATACCCAGAAAGAATTAGCGCTATTAAAAGTGCCGCACTGGGAAGAAGTTATTCGATTAGCGGCCCAGTGTTATGATATATCAGGCTTAGGTTATTTAGGTGCGGATGTGGTATTAGACCGGGATCATGGACCAATGTTATTAGAATTGAATGCGCGTCCTGGACTGGCGATTCAGATTGCCAATGGCATGGGATTACTACCAAGATTACAACAGATTGAAGCTGCCAATACTGATAATATGGATTTAGACCAGCGTCTTGCCTATTGTAAACAGCACTTCAGCTAATGAATCAATCGTTAGGCCGGATTGGCGTCATTTAAAATAATAAAGGCATATAGTTAACGCTATATGCCTTTATTTATTCAATACACTGTCAACGCATTTTACAACGAGATAGTAGGTCGAGAAAAACTGTATTGAATAGCGTATTTCTGCAACATACTAAGCCATTAAATGGCGCAAGTTCATTTCAAAAATCATTTTTTCAGCAGTGCAAGTAAATTGTAACGTCACTAGGTAAGCATTTTCACCCTGCGCAATAAAATCAATCGTTACTTCTTCACCAAATTGCTCATTCACATAAGCTTCAAGCTCACTGCGTTTTTCATCTGCTGCAAGTTGCGAGTCAAAAGCAATAGGGAAAGATAGCTCGGTATCGTCAGGCTGAATAATGCTACCAATTTCGGCAAATGCACCACAGCAATCTTTAATATCAGTGTTGTTATTATTCGACATAATTATTCTACCTATTAATTTAAATTTACGTTCTACCTCAGCAACCATACCACTAAAGTATAAGTTCTAAAAACAAAAAACCGCTTACACCTGAGTATAAGCGGTTTTTATATTAAAATAGTCGACTTTTTAACTAATATAAAAAGGTAAGCTAAAAGTACAAAATACTAAAAAGAAACTAAATAGTAATTGGCGTCGGCGCTGGCGCAGTACTCATTGCTTTTAATTCTTGATCCATAATAAATAGACCGTAACCGTTATCAACACCAACACGGCGGATTTGGCTAACGATACCATTAAATAATGCTTCTTCTTCTGTTTGCTCTTCCATTAATGTATTAAGGTGAGCAACAGATTGGAAATCTCTGAGTTCATGCGCTAAGCCAAGGATCTCAGAAATAGACTCTGTGATCATTACTTCATGGTCTAATGCTTTGTTAAACACATCAAGTAGATCTGTAAATTCAGACTCTGCCGCAGGAATAGCTTCCATCAATGGCTGAATGCCGCGGTCGATCATATAACGGAATAATAACTGGGCATGTACCTGCTCTTCAGCTGCATGCTTATAAAAGAAATCACCTGCGCCAATAAAATCAGATGCGTAGCAAAAAGATGCCATGCTGCGATAAAGGTGCGAAGCAGTAAATTCTTTTGTCATTTGTTGGTTAAGCGCTGTCGCCATAACCTTAGATAATTTTGGCATAGTATAAAATCCTATAATAAACAGTTCCGGCAATGCTACCGCAACACGTCTTAAATTAACAATAACTTTGTCATATTCACAAATTTTTTCTACGATTAAGCATACGGCAGCAATTAAACGCGCCATAGGCGATGTTGAAATAAAATTACACAATACGTTATTTTTTAATATTTATGACCCAGTTAACACTCTTATGAAAATATAATACGTTATTTTACTACAATTGATCTAGATCACTTTTTAATCCTCAAGAGTACCTATAATTCAAATCAAAGGTATTCACTAAGAGGTAACACTTTGTAAATACTTTTTAAGATTTCAAATTAGTTTTAAGGGAAAATTATGACTGTTAAAAATATTGAAACACTAAATGCAATGGTTGCTAAAGTGAAAGCAGCACAACAAGAATTCGCTACATTTAATCAAGAACAAGTTGATAAGATTTTCCGTGCAGCAGCACTTGCTGCTTCTACATCACGTATCCCGCTAGCGCAAATGGCTGTTGAAGAATCAGGCATGGGTGTATTAGAAGATAAAGTAACTAAAAACCATTTTGCATCTGAATACATCTACAACAAATATAAAGATGATCTTACTTGCGGTATTGTCGCTGAAGATAATGTATTCGGTACGATTACGATAGCAGAACCAGTTGGTATCATTTGTGGTATCGTTCCAACGACAAACCCAACATCTACCGCAATCTTTAAATCATTAATTTCACTGAAAACACGTAATGCTATTATCTTCTCGCCACACCCTCGTGCAAAAAATGCAACGAACACGGCGGCTAAAATAGTCTTAGACGCAGCTATAGCAGCTGGTGCACCAGCAAACATTATTGGTTGGATTGATGAACCTTCAGTTGAACTATCAAATGCATTAATGCAGCACGCAGATATCAATCTTATCCTTGCAACTGGTGGTCCAGGCATGGTTAAAGCAGCTTACTCATCAGGTAAACCTGCTATTGGTGTTGGTGCTGGTAATACACCGATTGTTATTGATGAAACTGCAGACGTTAAACGCGCTGTATCTTCTATCTTAATGTCAAAAACATTCGATAACGGCGTAGTATGTGCTTCAGAGCAAGCAGTTATTGTAGTTGACGAAGTATATGACGCTGTAAAAGCACGCTTCATTACACACGGCGGTTACATCTTATCGAAGAAAGAAGCTGATAAAGTACGCGAAATAGTATTAATCAATGGCAACATGAATCCTGCAATTGTTGGCCAATCTGCGATTAAGATTGCTGAAATGGCTGGTATTAAAGTGCCTCCGTTCACTAAAGTTCTCATTGGTGAAGGCCCTGAAGTACACATTGATGATGCATTCGCTCACGAAAAACTATCTCCAACTTTAGGTATGTTCCGTGCTCGTGATTACAATCACGCAGTAGAACAAGCAATCACTATGGTTGAAATTGGTGGTATCGGTCATACTTCTGGCATCTACACAGACCAAGATGCAAATGAAGATCGTATTAAAGACTTCGGCGATAGAATGAAAACTGCCCGTATCTTGATTAACCAACCAAGTTCGCAAGGTGGTATCGGTGATTTATACAACTTCGGTTTAGCACCATCACTAACGCTAGGTTGTGGTTCATGGAGTGGTAACTCTATCTCTGAAAACGTAGGTCCTAAGCACCTTATGAATAAAAAGACTGTGGCAAAGCGAGCTGAAAATATGTTGTGGCATAAACTTCCAGAATCAATCTACTTCCGCCGAGGTTCATTACCAATTGCAATGGATGACCTAGTTGGTAAAAAACGTGCTTGTATCGTAACGGATAAATTCCTATTCAATAACGGTTATGTTGATGATTTAGTTGCAATCTTAAAAGAAAAAGGTATTGATACTGAAGTCTTTTACGATGTAGAAGCAGATCCAACACTTGCCATTGTGAAAAAAGGTGTGGCTGTGATGAACAGCTTCCAACCTGATGTTATCATTGCATTTGGTGGTGGTTCACCAATGGATGCAGCGAAGATCATGTGGGTAATGTACGAACATCCAGAAGCACACTTCGAAGACCTTGCAATGCGCTTTATGGATATTCGTAAACGTATCTACAAGTTCCCTAAAATGGGTATCAAAGCGAAGTTAGTTGCAGTTACAACAACGTCTGGTACTGGTTCTGAAGTAACACCGTTCGCTGTAGTAACAGATGAAATAACAGGTCAAAAATACCCAATTGCCGATTACGAACTAACACCAAACATGGCTGTTATTGATGCAAATCTAGTAATGAACATGCCAAAATCACTAACTGCCTTTGGTGGTTACGATGCAGTAACTCACGCACTTGAAGCTTATGTTTCAATTCTAGCGAACGAGTACTCTGATGGCCAAGCACTACAAGCAATGAAATTATTGAAAGAATACCTACCAAGTTCTTACAAAAATGGTGCTAAAGACCCAGTCGCACGTGAAAAAGTACACAATGGCGCAACGATTGCTGGTATCGCCTTTGCGAATGCTTTCTTGGGTGTTTGTCACTCAATGGCACACAAAATTGGTGCTGAATTCCATATTCCACACGGTTTAGCAAATGCACTACTTATCACGAACGTTATTCGTTATAACGCCACTGACATGCCAACTAAACAAGCTGCATTCTCACAATATGACCGTCCGAAAGCACGTGCTCGTTACGCTGAAGTTGCTGAGCACTTAGGTTTCCGTGAAGGTAAAACAGCTGACAAAGTTAACGCACTACTAAACTGGTTAGACGAACTGAAAACTGATTTAGACATTCCTAAGTCAATTCAAGCTGCAGGTGTTAACGAAGCAGATTTCCTTGCTAAAGTAGACCAACTAGCAATCGAAGCATTCGATGACCAATGTACTGGTGCTAACCCACGTTACCCATTAATCAGCGAGTTAAAAGCACTATTACTTGCTTCTTACTACGGTCATGATTACCAAGAAAGTTATAACATAGAAAAAAAAGCGGCTACAAAAGAAACAGTAAAAAAATAGTCGTGAAGTAATACAATAATAGTTATCACCAACAGCGTGATAGCTATTACCTAAAAAGGTGTGGTTTTTAAGGTTTTATTAAACAACCTTATACTCCACACTTTTTTATTATGTATACAGTAATAACATTATATTTATTTATGCCAGCCTAAAATCTAATTATTAATAATAAAATCCGCGAAAAGATAACTAGCCCACACCTCACATATTTAACTTTGATAAGCCTAAATTTATCCCCTATAATTATTTCAACTGCATTTTCAATAAACAAGTCACGATATTTAACTCTATTTATATAAACGGATTTAGATAAGCAAAGGTAAATAATGGTAAATGTCTCATTAGCGATCAAAGACCTGCAAGTAGGTCATTACATTAATCTTCCCATTGGTTGGACATCCCACCCTTTTATTCTCAATTCATTTTTAATTAAAGATGCCAAACAGTTACGAATATTACAGCATCTCAGCTTAGAGACAGTTTCGGTCGATCTATCTCGAAGTAAAATAGCGCAGACACCAACATCAGCATCATTACAGCCAACACAAAATGACCAAGCCTCGGCTGAGGCATTTGCACAACAAGCCGTATTCAAAAAAAGAGAAGAGCAGCAAACACAATTATCACAGCAACAAGCCTGGTGGAAACAAATCCGCCATACTCGCTCGAAGTATCAAGACAAGATCACCATCCTCAAAGATATTTACAGTAAACTGAGTTTGCAGCCTAAAAAAGCCATGCAGCTATTAGAATTACTTTCGGGTGAGTTAACTATCGCCGCTGAACAACAGCATGATTTTAGCTTCGTGTTATGCAATGAGGAGATATCAAGTGATAGCCTTTATCAAAACGCGATGAATGTGACGGTACTCAGCACACGCTTAGCAAAGCAACTAGCCTTTAGTACCCAAGATGTCGCTATCATTACGCAGACAGCCTTACTCAGTCAGTTTGGTATGTTATGGGTACCCGCTTCAATTCGTAATAAAAGATCTGAACTGACCAAACCAGAAGTAAATTACCTTAAACAACACCCAGCCTATGCAGCGCAAAGGCTACAAGGTATTGATGCTCTTCCTGATATCGTTATTCATAGTATTTTACAGGTCAATGAAAAGTTCGATGGTAGCGGTTATCCGCGTGGTTTCAAGCAAGACAAAATTTCAAAGTATGCACAATTAGTTGCTATTGCTACCCGCTATAACGAAATGTGTAACGCTAGTTTACCGCAACAGCGTTATTCACCACATCTTGCGATTGGCTTGTTGTTTAAACAAGCAGATAAGCATTACAACAAAACCTATCTCGAGCAGTTTATTAAAATGCTCGGCATATACCCAGTTGGTACTATCGTCAATTATGATAGCAATCAAGCCCTCGTACAGATGAGTATTATAGATAGCCTACGACAACCACTAATTGTCGACTTCAGCGAGCTTGAACCGATAAAAAAACAACCACTTTTACACCATTGTGGTGATGAAGATATAACGATTACCAAAGCTATAGGTAGTAATAATATAGCTCCTGAGCACCTAGCAAAGTTTAATTTACTCCAGCGCAACAATTTATACTTCCCCTGCTAGCACAAAGGAACAGTCAGATATCATAGATAACAGCTGCTGTTTATCTATGATATTATTACGCTCTTATCTTTAATAAATGAACCACACACACTATGTCAAAACGCAATACTCAACAACGTCGTCATACCATTATTCAGCTACTTGAAGAGCAAGGTAAACTCAGCGTTGATGAACTAGCCCAACGTTTTGAAACATCAGAAGTCACCATCCGTAAAGATCTTACCGCGTTAGAGCAAAACGGTTTATTATTACGTCGTTATGGTGGCGCAGTACCGATCCCAAAAGAACTGCTCCCTGAAATTGAAACCGATAAAGTTTCTCAGTGCAAAACTGAAATTGCCATTGCAGCGGCATTACGGATCCGTGATCACAACCGGATTATAATCGACAGTGGCACCACCACTGCCAGTTTAATTGAGCAGCTCGCGAATAAGAAAGGCTTAATAACCATGACTAATTCTCTGCAAGTTGCCACGGCACTTAATGGTTTAGAAAATGAGCCTACGTTATTAATGACGGGCGGCACTTGGGATCCACACTCAGAATCATTCCAAGGTCAGATTGCCGAGCAAGTGCTGCGTTCATACGATTTTGATCAATTATTTATCGGCGCAGACGGCATTGATTTAGAACGAGGCAGCACCACGTTTAATGAATTAATTGGACTAAGCCGAGTAATGGCTGAAGTATCAAGAGAAGTCGTCGTCATGGTCGAATCAGACAAAATCAGCCGTAAGATGCCCAACTTAGAACTCGCATGGGATAATATCAGTACCTTGATTACCGATGCTGATATAACCAATGAGCAGCGTAGCGCTATTGAATCTAAAAATATTGAAGTCGTCGTCGCAACGAGAATCTAAAACACTGGTCAGCCTTAATAAACACTACTTAATAAACACTACTTAATAAACACTAATAGCCCCAAATTTTAGGTAACCATCACTTACTAGAGATGGTTACCTTTAGAGCACCAATTATAAACATTATTATGGTTAGAGTTGATTACTTTATTAAATGTCAACTTACTCCACTTTTTGAGTCTATATATAAATTATAGTATTGAATTAGCCGCTAATTTGGAGCACTGTGCACAACTAATAATAACTCTATCCGATGTTATTTCAACAATTCAAATTTAGCGTTACAAGGCAATAAGCAAACATGAGTAGCCACAGTATTTCTCTCTTCAAACATATCAAACTTAGCACTATGGGTTTATTTTTCACCTGTGGTTTTGCCCTCTCCGCTCTGGTCTTTATTGCTTCAAGCATTATCATCAACAGTAATGTCTCGCTCGCATCTTCGGTATGGACGGAATACAAAGCTAACAAATCTGAAAAAATCAGAATCGATAGTGCCTTACGTTCATCGCTTGGTTATGGTGGTGCTATTCATGAGTTTAAAAACTATTTATTACGCCCAGAACCGTGGCGAATTGAACGCGTTCAGGCAAAACTCGGCGCAGTAAATGCCGCTATCAGCCAATTTAATACGCTAGGGCCAAGCAACGCACAAGCAATCGCCTTGAATGATATTAAAAACATGGTTGATGCTTATAGCGCCGCACTAATACAAGCTGAACTACTTTTTAGTCAAGGGCTACAGCCGCTTGACGTCGATAAACAAGTGATCATTGATGATTCGCTCGCCATGCGTGGGTTACAGATCTTAAATCAAGAATTACAACGTGAATTACACATCAACAATCCGAGTGATGACAGCCCCAATATCACTAAAGCCGACCTCGCCGTTAAGTTACGTTCGGCTCTGGGTTACGGCGGCTTTATTCATAACTTTAAAAATGCGGTATTACGTGGTGATGAAGCATACCTCAGCGAAGCGGCTGGCTGCTTAGTAAAAGCAGAGGAATTGATTGCCCTGTATCGCAATCAAGGCCTTACCAGTGCCGAACACATCTCGCTTGAAGATATAACCAGAACATTAAATAACTACAAACAAGAAATAGACACGATTCGCCAATTAATCAGTCAAAATGCAAGTCCGCAATATATTGATCAACAAGTAAAAATTAACGACACTTCGGCATTACGAGGTCTTGCAGTATTAGACCGAGAAATCGTGGTTCAAATAGAACAAAGTGCTGACAACGTCAGTGCCACATTAGACTTTGTCACCCAACTGATTAGCTGGTTATCTTGGTTTACCGTTATCTTTACCACTGTTTTCATCATTGCAGCCATCCTACTGATGCGTAACCGTTTAATGAATCCGATTAAAGAGCTCATTAAGGCAATGAAAACCTTGGCCGAAGGTAACTTTAACATCAAAATATTTGCCACCGACCGAGATAACGAAATCGGCGAAATGGCGCGTGCATTAGAAATTTTTAGTGCTAATGCCTTGAAACATCGAGATTCAGAAGCACAAGTACAGGCGGTTATCAATACTGCTGTACATGCGATTGTAACAACCAATGATCGCGGTGTAATTGTCGCATTGAACCCAGCTGCATTAGCTATTTTTGATTATGAACTGGATGATATTCTTGGTCGAAATATCAAACTGCTCATGCCACAAGCAAATAAATCATTTACCGACAGTGTCCAAGGTAAAGTATACGAAGAAGATGCATTACGTGCTAACGGCGTACACTTCCCAATTGAATTATCTGTTAACGAAATGACCGTGGGCGATAAACTCATGTACACCACAGTTATTCATGATATTACCGCACGTAGAGCAGCTGAAGCAGAGATCCGTAAGCTCGCGATGACAGACCCATTAACCGGTGTCGCTAACCGAAATCAATTTGAATTATGTATTGAAGAAGCGATTCAAGTGGCAGAACAAAACAATAAATCTGTTGGCTTACTGCTATTAGATTTAAACAAATTCAAACCGGTGAATGATACCTATGGTCATCATGTTGGCGATCAATTATTAAAAGATGTTTCCGCGCGTATGGTTGAAGCAAGTCGTCAAACCGATACGGTTGCACGCTTAGGCGGTGACGAATTCGCAATCATCTTTAATCACCTCGATACACCTGAATGTATTAAAGTACCTTTCGACCGTTTGGTGAGTGAATTATCTCGTCCCTATGTGGTGAACGATATGGTATTAAACGTAACAGCGAGTATAGGTGTGAGTATGTATCCACAAGATGATACTAATATTGATGAGCTGTTACGTAAAGCCGATCTGGCAATGTATAAGAATAAGAATATCGACCTAGTATCCTGATTTATATCAATTACTCCTTAATATTTTAAAAGACAGATCGAAAGATCCCGCTTACTGCAAATAAGCGGGATTTTACATAAAGGATTTACTATTTATTATACGTTACGACTTAGAAGCCGTAAGATGCACCTACAACAAGCACGTTATTGTTGTGACCAGGATTCGTTTTCGCTGAAGACTCTTGGTTACGGTATTCAACGTATGGTTGAACACCAGCACGTGTCCAGGTTGCACGTAATTCATGCTCCATAGAGTTGTCATTGTTAACACCATCATTTACGTAATAAACATTGTTGTATTTAACATTCACAGGCATATCTTTGAATTGGTAAGCAATGTTGTTATCTAAACGAACTTGATCGTTTGTTACATCTACACCAGCATCGATTGTATCATTTGCTTGGATTTGCATACGAGTACGGTTAGAGATAGAGAGACCATTATCGAAGTTGTAACCAATTTTAACTAATGGACGGTATTGAACAGCTTCACCGTCGTGTAATAAATGGTGGTAACCAGCTGCTACCCATAAATTCTCGTTAATGCTGAATGATTGTTCAACACCTAGCGTAGTGTAAGCAGAAGCTGCTGAACTACCTTGCTCACCATTAGCGCCATAGTTAGTGTTACCAAGTTGAATACCATCAATCTCCACTAGAACTGTAGTGCCAGTTGTAAACGTATGACCCGCTTCGATAGTAGATGTCACATCTGAACCGTTGAAATCAGCACGGTCATGCATTTGAACATTACCTGTTACGTAAGATGAACCACCAGCAAGTGCAGGTGCAGCGATTGATGCGCAAAGAAGAGTTAATGCAAATTTTTTCATGAAAGCCTCGATTATATAAGTACAATTTTAATCTTGTTAAACTGCGAATTTAAGTGAACTATTTCACTGACTGACTTGTCGCCAGAAGATGAAACAAATATATCACTTAGTGGGCAGTTGATAATGCTATTGACTGGTTTCATCGACTTGGATCACAACTTAATTCACATCGATAATTAAGATTAAGTCGAACATTAACATTTAGCAAACAAAAAGCCATCTAACTCACTGTACCCACATTATTTTTTCACTTTAAAATCAATCGATTAATTTGACAATATAAAATAAAATAACGTATGAAATCAAAGTTATTAACAAATTAAGAAAAAACAAATGAAAATGAACTAAATATTAATTAGTTTATAAGCAGCAACATAATTGTGAGTCAGTTAACATTTCCCAATACAAAGCAAGTTGAATCAAACAGCATATAACACCAAATTAAAAACGTAGGCAGCATCAAACCCAGAGTATTATACTTATCAAGCACATTTAACTTAATTTACAATGTAAAATATCATTAAATAGACCTATTCCATGCTTACTCATCCTTATTTATACGGTGGTAGTATTAGCACATTGCTCGATTTCATTTCTTTAATGTAAACCATTACAGAATTAACATTTTGGTTACATTTGTAGTGACAAGTCTGTAGAACTGAGTAGACTCTTTATTCTATTATCTATAAACACATAATTATTGAGGCGTTATGATCAGTGAATTGATTCGTTGCTTTTATCTACGTAACAAGCAAAAAAATCCAAAAGGATTTTTCGATACTATCAGCCGTTCTTTTCGAGTTGGCTTTCGTCATATCGATCTGAACTTACATATTAACAATGCCAAGTATCTGATGTTTCTTGAAAAAGCGCGTTGGGATCATGCAATCCAGACTGATTCGTTTAATACCTTATTAAAGAATAAATTAAACTTCATCGTTGCGGGTGTTGAGGTAGGCTATATTCGAGAAATACGTTTATTTAAGCAATTCGATGTAGAAACGACTTATTTAGGCTGGGATGAGAAATACTTTTATCTGGAACAAAAATGTGTCGCCGATGGTAAGTTATGTAACTACAGCTTAGTCAAAGCGGTGTTTGTGCAGAAAGGTAAAGTAATCTCTCCAGAGAAAGTGATGACTTATATCCCCGCAGATCAACGTCCACAGCAGCTGCCTGAACATATGCAGATATGGAAAGATCTGGGTATTGCCAAGCGCAACTTCACCACCAGCGAGCCAATGGATAAAGCGGCTTAGCACACTTAATCAAAATTAACTTAACGGGCGTTAAGCAACGCCATGGCCTTTTGATGCAACCCAGATCCGATACCATTGTTGGTTCGTCAATGTTAACGCTGTCGCTGCAACCGCACTGCGTACCCGCTCGATGTTACCACTGCCGATAATCGGCAGAGGTTGAGAGGGTAGCTTTAATATCCACGCAAAAACCACCTGATCAATCGACTCTGCACTAATTTCCTGCTTAATGGCTTCCAACGTATTTTGCAAACGCTGTATTTGTGCTGAATTAGCATTAAATAAACTACCACCCGCCAAGCACGACCATGCCATTGGTCTAATCGCTAATTGTTGTAATTGATCTAAGGTACCATCTTCAGTCACAGCCAAATTAACCGGGTTTATTTCAACTTGATTGGTCACTAATGGAGTGTCCCAACGCGATTGCAACAGCGCAAACTGCGACGGGGTAAAGTTAGATACGCCTAAGTGCTTAATCTTACCTTGATGCTTTAACTGCTCAGCGGCTTGGGCAACATCATCTGCATTCATTAACAGATCTGGGCGATGAATTAACAGCACATCCAATTGCTCGACGCCTAAGCGCTGTAAAGAGGTGTCTACCGAATGAATAATACTGCTTTGTGAACTGCTGTAATGATTAACGTGATCACTCGGTGCGTCACTGTGCATGACTTCAATACCGCATTTAGAAATGATCTCGATATTATCTCGCATCGTCGGATCAAGTTTCAGCGCTTCACCAAATAAGGTTTCACACGGCGCTTGTGCAGAACCATAAACATGCGCATGATCCACCGTAGTGATACCCAACTCGACATGCTGTTTCAAAAAGGTTAAACGAGCTTGCGGATCCATGCCCCACTCACCCATACGCCAATAGCCTTGTACTAACGATGAAAATTCGGGGCCTTCAAGAGCCATTTTAACGCGAGATACACCTGTCATAGTTTTCCTTAATTAACAAATAAGCTGAACTCGAGATTAAATCGAGAGATAACTTGAAAATAGGTTAGTTTTAACGTGAATACTCATAGACTACTCTCAGGGTTACGCTTTGATACATAACGATACTATTTCTGTGAATTAACTAGCAGTTTCGCCTACCTAAAAACAAGTAATAAGCTCCCTTTGCTATGCTGCATTAACATCATAAGCAATTGAATAGGGAAAATTCATGCCAACGACACACCTTTTTAAAGCGCTAACCTTCGGATTCATAGGCTGCATTAGCTTAACGTTACCAACGGCTATTGCTAAGACCACCAGCAGTGACATCGTCGCGAAAGTGAAACCATCGAGCAGTGCTATTTACAGTCAAATGGCGATCCATCATCCCGTTTGGGCTGCTAATGGCATGGTCGCGAGCCAAGAAGCGCTGGCCACCAAAATCGGTGTCGATATCATGCAACAAGGCGGGAATGCCATTGATGCTGCGGTCGCTGTTGGTTACGCGTTAGCCGTTACCCTACCGCGTGCTGGTAATCTCGGTGGCGGTGGGTTCATGTTAGTCTATTTGGCCGATGAACAGCGCTCTATTGCCATTGATTATCGGGAAGTGGCCCCACAGAAAGCTTCTGCAGACATGTTTTTAGATGAAGAGGGTAATCCAAATAACACCTTATCTCGCTTTCACGGCCTTGCAGTCGGCGTACCTGGCACTGTGCTTGGCTTAGAACTGGCGTTAGAAAAATATGGCACCATGTCGTTAGCACAAGTGATCGCACCGGCAATCAAATTGGCCCGAGACGGTATTGTCGTCACCCCTGACTTGGCCAACTCGCTTAGCGCAACGCAGAAACGCTTAAGCCAGTGGCCAAGTACCCAAGCTATTTTCTATAAAGCCGATGGTAGTAGCTATCAACCTGGTGAAGTATTAAAGCAAACCGATCTCGCCAACACCCTCAGTGCGATTGCTAAACAAGGTAGTCCAGCATTCTATCAAGGGCCGATAGCCAAACAGATAAGTGATTCAGTACGTGACGCTGGCGGCATAATGACCATGCAAGACTTAGCCAGTTATAAAGCCATAGAACGACAACCTGTCACTGGTGATTATCGCGGTTATCAAGTGGTATCTATGCCACCACCGTCTTCAGGAGGTGTGCACATAGTGCAAATGCTGAATATGCTCTCGCAGTTCCCGATTGATAAAATGGGCCATAATAGCGCTGCAACCATTCATATCATGGCAGAATCAATGCGCCGTGCTTATGCAGACCGCAGTTTATATTTAGGTGATCCCGATTTTGTAAATGTACCTGTCGCTGCGCTCACCAACAAGCAGTATGCCAAGCAATTGGTCAGCCAAATTAACCCTAACAAAGCAACACCAAGCAGTGAAGTATCTCCGGGTACACTATTGCCTTATGAAAGCAATCAAACCACCCATTACAGCGTGGTTGATAAGTTTGGTAACGCAGTCAGTAATACCTACACCCTTAACTTTAGTTATGGTTCCGGACTTGTCGCGAAAGGCACAGGGGTATTGCTTAATAACGAAATGGATGATTTTTCAGCTAAACCGGGAGTCCCTAATGCTTATGGTCTGATCGGTGGTAAAGCCAATGCCGTGGCAGCGAAAAAACGTCCGTTAAGCTCAATGACACCGACCATCGTATTAAAAGATAACAAACCTTATTTAGTCACAGGTAGCCCAGGCGGCTCACGTATTATTACTACGACATTACAAGTGATCATGAACGTAATAGATCATGACATGAACATTGCCGAAGCCAGTGCTGCGCCACGTTTTCACCATCAGTGGTTACCAGACATGATCCGTATCGAGAAAGGCTTAAATGTCGATACCATTAACTTATTAGAAAGTAAGGGCCATAAGGTGGAAGTAAAAGCCGCTATGGGCAGCACTCAAACCATTATGTTAACTGAAGAAGGGGTTTATGGGGCATCAGATCCACGCCGACCAAGTGCGCTTAGCTTGGGTTATTAACAGCCACAGTTAATCAATAAAAAAGGGACGTGATACTTAGCGTATGACGCCCCTCCTTTCTATTTCTATTTCTATTTCTATTTCTATTTCTAATGCTAATTAAAAATTGTAACTCATACCAACAGAAACAAAGTTCGTTGTGCTGTCATAAAAATCTATATTGGCGTCAATATCTTTATTTTGATAGATCACATTTAGATTCGTGTCCGCAATATTAAACGGTTCTGTGTACGCGTATATTAGGGAGTAACGCGCCGCATCTTGTTGTTGTGTTTGTCCAAACATTGGATTTTCTGCGCTATATTCGCGATCACTGAATGCCGCTTGCACAGATAAGAAATGACGTTCATATTTTGTCATGATGCTTAAACTATAATGTAATTCATCATAGCTTTGACTCTCGCCTTTGGAATCCTGGTTGGCATAATATACATTAGCTTTAGCAAACATGCCTTGCCACAATCTCAATGAGCTTTCTAGACTTAATCTTTGGTAATCACTGTCTCGCTTAAGTAGCGCCTGCTCTTCGGCAGTACAATTTTGACCATTACATGCGCCATTTTGAGCACCGCTTTGCTCGTCTTCTATATCATACGATGCATAAGCGTATTCAACTTGTACAGGGGCAAATTTATAAGCCACGCGCACCGCGGTTGAATCAATGTCGGATTTTTCTCTTGCTGCATCCGTTAAGAAAGGATCAGACCAAGTTTCTTTTAAGAATGGCACATGGGGAATATAGGCCAACATCATACTCTGGCGTTCATCAAATTTATGGGTCACGCCCAGTTCATATTGAATGGCACTGTCTAAGATATTTTGCGGACTTTGACCCAGAAAGTATTGGGTCTGTAAATCTTCCGAGGTATAAGCCACACGGAAAAACGGAAATAACAACCCAGTCGAAATATCCTTTCCAGGGTTATTTAGATCATCAGTTTGGGCGTTATCATTATCGGTATTAAATTGGTTTTGTGAGTCACTAAAACCGGCATTGATACCGATAGTCCCAGAAAAACCGGGACTCTTTGCTAATGGTTTCGCTATTGCTACACTACTAAAGCCAAGTAAACTGCTAGTTAATAATAGCGGCAGTGAAAGTAAACTGTGCTTTCTAGATATCATGTGAAAATAGCTCCAATAGTTAGTCCATAAACAAGAATGTCGATCATGCTTGATCAATATCAAATTAGTCACGAAATCATAGCACAACAGCTTTAATATGAAATGATAAATACAGTTTTCTAAAAATGTCCAATCAATGATGCGAAAATAAAATAAATATCAGTCTGAAAAACTAAATAAACACTGAAATAATTTGTTTTATATTATAAGCTTAGATAGCAATAATTAATAAAATACACACTTTAGGCACTAAGCCATTGAATGCCCGTATAAAGATCTATTTCAATAAAGGATGATTGAAAATCATATGCACAAAATTCTCGTTATATTTGCCCATCCTGCATTACAAAAATCAATTGCACATAAATCATTATTCAATGAAATTCAAAACATTGAAGGCGTTACTTGTCACGACCTTTACGATACTTACCCTGATTCATTTATCGACATTAAGCATGAACAAACCTTGTTGCTCAATCACGACATCATCGTCTTGCAATTTCCACTTTACTGGTACTCCTGCCCTGCAATTTTAAAAGAATGGCAGGATCTAGTTCTTGAACACGGTTTTGCTTATGGTGAACACGGCGATAAATTGGTGGGCAAAAAAATAATGCTGGCGATCTCAACGGGTGGTAGTGCCAATTCATACTCTACGACAGGTTACAACGAACATGACATTAGCCAATTCTTATTACCTTTTAGCCAAATGAGTAAGTTGTGTAATCTAGAATACCTGTCCCCCTTTGTTGTGCATGATATTCATAAGCGTCACGACCCTGAGCGAATAGCAGATAAAACCAAACAATATCGCCAACTGTTATTAATGTTGCAACAGCAAAGTGATGGCGCGACCACGACAGACATGGAGCGTAACCAATAATGGAACACGGCGTATTATTTAATATCTTCATCTACCTTGCAGCCGGAGTGGTGGCGGTACCGATCGCAAAACGTTTGGGACTCGGCTCAGTGCTAGGTTATTTGATTGCAGGCGTCATTGTCGGTCCTTATGCACTCAGCTTGATATCGAATCAAGAAGACGTCATGCATGTGGCCGAATTCGGTGTCGTGATGATGTTGTTTTTGGTCGGTTTAGAATTAAGGCCCGCGTTATTATGGCAACTGAAAATGCCTATTCTCGGTACCGGTGGCCTACAGCTTTGCGCAACGACTTTATCTATCTTCTTAATATTACTGGCTTGTGGTCTTGCTTGGCAAACCGCACTCGCGATAGGCTTAATCGTGGCGTTGTCATCCACTGCGATTGTGTTACAGAATTTACAAGAACGGGAGTTAATGAAAACAGAAGCCGGTAAGAATGCCTTTGCGGTATTATTATTTCAAGATATCGCCGTGATCCCTATTCTGTCTATATTACCTCTGCTCGTGATACAAGATACCGCGATCGTGGAGTCGACAACATCAGGCTGGCTAAGCGCACTCATGATTGCTGGCGTGATTGCTGGCATCATCATCGGTGGTCACTTTCTGGTAGTGCCGCTATTACGCGTTATCGCCGGCTCTCGCTCGCGTGAAATTTTCATCGCGACAGCATTAGCACTGGTTGTCGGCATTGCGTTAGCGATGGAAGCCGTGGGCTTATCTGCAGCACTCGGTACCTTCTTAGCTGGCGTGGTCTTGGCGGACAGTGAATATCGCCACGAACTTGAAAGTGATATTGAACCGTTTAAAAGTTTATTGCTCGGTATTTTCTTTATCTCTGTCGGTGCCAGTATTGATTTTACTTTGTTACTTGATCAACCGATATTAGTTGCCATGCTGGTTACTGGACTTATTGCGGTTAAATTTATTGTGTTGTTTATCACCGGCATCGTATTCAAGATCCAACGCAGTCAAAATTGGTTATTCTCATGCGCACTAGCACAAGGCGGTGAGTTTGCCTTTGTACTCACCTCATTCGCACTACAACGCCAAGTGCTTGATAATGAGATAGCCAGTTTATTGGTTCTGGTAGTGACTTTATCGATGGTATTTACCCCACTGTTGCTGATCATCTACGATAAAATAATCGCCCCAACATTCAAACGTAAAATTCCACTAGCCGAGAGTGAGGCCACTCCTGAACATCAGATCCCTGATGATACCGACAGCTCAGTGATCATCGCCGGCTTTGGTGGCTTTGGACAAGTTGTTGGTCGCCTACTTCACGGTTACCATATTAATACCACGATTTTGGAAAATGACGTTGGCCAGATAGAGTTATTACAGCAGTTTAAATACAAGGTATTTTATGGCGATGCCGAGCAGCTTAATTTATTACACGCTGCGGGGGCAGATAATGCCAAACTGTTTATTATTGCCGTTGAAAGCGCGAGTCGCACCAAGCGTATTTTAATTAAAGTTAAAAAGCATTTCCCACACTTAATCGTATTAGTACGCGCTACCGACCGTAATCATGCTCAGCAATTAATTCGTCTCGGTGCCGACCATGTATTTCGAGAATCGCTCGACTCAGGTATTAGCTTAGGAGTAGAAACCTTAAAGGCATTAGGGATGCGAGCCAATCAGGCGCATCGTGCTGGACAGGTTTTCCGTCGTCATGATGAAGCGGTATTACATGAAGAAGCCAAACATATACACGAAAATGAACCGGAATTTGTTAATCGTAGCCTGACAGAACGAAGAATATTGAAAAAACTATTAGGACTGGATGCGTTAACTTATTACGACAATTTAAATGATGCTTGGTCAACAGAAGCGCACAGTAATCAAGATAAAAATACCGTGGATAACTTAGCCGCGGCGCACAAACATAATAAATCGACAAGTGAACAGAGCTAATAACAGCGATGCTCACTTAACATCAGACTTGCTGAATTATCAGCAAGTCTGATGTTAAGTGAGCAAGTCTTCGGCAGCGTTAAAAATGCCACTGCAGATAAACAGTTTGATAGTTACTGCCACCTTTAATACGACCAAACATCGAGCTAGTTTCAAAGATACCCGAGCGATGATGGATGCTATAACCAAACCAAGTTTGCGCTAATGCTGGGTGATTAAAAATATCACCGACATTCACATCTAACGAAAAATCCAGATAGTTAAGGAGCTTAGATGTATTTTCATAATCACGTTTACCATCGTCACCCTCAAAATCTATGCCTTCAATATAAGTAACATTAGAGACATAAGACAAACCCTCTGCAATACCGACACGCCAGCGTGGGCCGAAATCAAAAGTATAAAACACTTTGATCGCCAGTATGGCTTCGGCAATATCGCTCTGCACATCAGAGCTATAATGCCATACTAGACCTGGAGTAAAGTAAATATCAATCGGCATTGTCAATAAGCTATCTGCAACCTGTGTACCATAAAAAACCGAGCTCATTTGATTGTTTTCGCTATCACGCTCGGCATTGAAGTTAAAAATATCACCGATATTAGACGGTGTGGCCCAACCATGGGCTAACCTTAGATATTCATCATTTTTATCTTTGCCAGCAGCCCTCACAAAAGGTTCATTTGGGTCGGGATAAAAAGCAATACCAAGGAAAGACTCCAATTGATAATTCTTTTCCACTACCGCTAAATCATAAACGTTATCTTCCAAACGTGTCACACCAAACTGGCCAATTAAATGTAAGTTACTGGTAACATGATAAGATGCTTTAATACCACCACTGGCAGAGACACCGGCGCCAGCTTCTTCAATCTCAAAACCGTAGTAATAATCATTAAATTCAGCACTTTTCCACCTTAACTCTGCAAACGGAATCAGCGCCCAGCTTTCATACTTCCAGCTATATTGCGTTCGTGTATAACCATAAACACGTTTACGACGATCAGATAAGACCGCAAGATCCGTTGTCCAAGGTCCATCGAAATAACGATACTGTAAACCAAAATCAAAAGACTGACCTTTTATCTCATTTTGGAATTCTTTAGGGATGTCGTTGAATCGAAAACGACTATATACATTGACCTGATGATCAGCATTTTGCCATAAATGCACACCACCTTCTAAGCCATTAATATAACCGTAGTCATTTTTAAATCGGATCATAGGTAAAATATCATACACGGCGGTATCTTCACTCACTTCAGATACAGCAAAAGGAATATCAGCGCGGCGTATGCCTATCGCAATCCCCCATTCGCTGACAGGCAAAAGCGGTAACTTAGCCTTTGTTACATCAACACTTTCACTCTGAGCAACCTCAGCAAGCGGATGAGCTTCAGCTTCAGATTGAGTTTGAGTGATATCAGCAATATTTGCTGTATTTTCAGCAGAAACAACACTTGAAGATAAGCTGAAAATACACACTAAATATATAATCTGGTGAAAACGGTCTGACATAAATTTCTTAATACCTTCAAGTTATAAATAATGATTTTTATATTACTAATAACCATATGAAACCACAATCTAAATTACGACTTAAGTCACAATATAGCTAAGTAAGTATTGACTAATTACACGCCAATTGGCTAATACCATCTAAATTTTCCCTTATCAAAATTTAGATTACCAATATTAATTAAACCATAAAAAACCACACGGTTAGTAGACGACCGGTCTACTAGGGAGTATGGTCTATCCATAGAAACTAGTTCAAGTAATTTTGCATTCAATTAAAAGACAATCGGTCACATACACTATCACGATTTAAAACAAGGATCTTTCATGACTCAATCAAATTCAGTTAATCGCCGTATTACACTTGCTTCACGTCCTGTAGGCGCGCCGACAGCAGCAAATTTCAGCCTTGAAGAAACCGTCATTCCGACACCTTCAGCAGGTGAGTTATTATTACGTACAAATTACTTATCATTAGACCCTTACATGCGTGGTCGTATGAATGATGGAGCCTCTTACGCTGAACCCGTGGCGATTGATGACACCATGGTTGGCGCGACAGTATGCCAAGTAGTAACGTCTTTACATCCTGATTATCAAGCTGGTGAATGGGTGCTGGCTTACACAGGCTGGCAGGATTATGGTATTTCAGACGGTGAAGGTTTGATTAAACTAGGTGCTGAGCCCACTAACCCTTCTTATGCACTTGGCATCCTGGGCATGCCAGGTTTTACTGCATACATGGGACTGCTCGATATTGGTCAACCTAAGTCAGGCGATACGCTAGTGGTAGCGGCAGCAACAGGTCCTGTTGGCGCTACTGTTGGTCAAATTGGTAAGATAAAGGGTTGTTACGTCATCGGTGTCGCTGGCGGTGCTGAAAAGTGCCAATATGCGGTAGATGTATTAGGCTTTGATAAATGTATTGACCACAAAGCTGAGGATTTTGATGCCCAGCTACAAGCAGCCTGCCCGACTGGCATCGATGTTTATTTTGAAAACGTCGGCGGTAAAGTATTTGATAGCGTGCTGCCACTGCTAAATACGGGGGCACGAGTGCCAGTTTGTGGTTTAGTATCGCAATATAACGCCACTGAATTACCATCAGGCCCAGACCGTTTATCACTGCTAATGGGCACGTTATTGGTGAAACGTATTAAGATGCAAGGTTTCATCATTTTTGATGATTATGCACCTCGCTACAATGAATTTTTCGTTGATATGATGGATTGGCTACAAGCAGGCAAAATCAAGTATCGCGAACACATGATTGATGGTTTAGAAAATGCATCAGCGGCATTCACCGGCATGTTGCAAGGTGAAAACTTCGGCAAACTTATCATTAAAGTTGCGTAATTCAGCAGTTATACAGAAAACGGAAGCTAACATGATCACATTACACCATTTAAACAAGTCACGTTCTAAACGTATTATCTGGTTATTAGAAGAGCTAGGTGTTGATTATAATGTTATTGCCTACCAACGCGATAGCCAAACATTCTTAGCCCCAGCAGAATTAAAAGCGATTCACCCACTGGGTAAGTCGCCAGTTATTGAAGATGACGGTTTAGTGATTGCGGAATCAGGCGCGATTACAGAATACCTGATCAATAAATATGCCGCAGAGACCCTAGCACCTAAGCCAGGATCTCAAGAATACATAGCCTATTCACAGTGGTTACATTTCGCTGAAAGCTCTGCAATTTTACCACTGTTATTAAAAATGTTTGTCGATAAAGACGGTTGTAAAACCAACTTTATGGCAGGGTATGCTGATATTGAGATTGCGAAAGTGATCAGTTATTTTGACACTTCACTAACAGGAAAAACCTATCTGGTTGCAGAGCAGTTAAGCGGTGCCGATATTATGATGTCATTTATTGTTGAGATCTTAGCAAACAATAATGTCCTGCATAACTTCCCTAACCTTACTCGCTACAATGAACAGCTGCATTCTCATCCAAGTCTATCAACTGCTGGTGACATTGAAGCAAAATACGACAATAGTTAATTTAAACTAATAATCTTAATATCACCAAGCCTCAGTTCATTATTAACTGGGGCTTTTTTGTATTCATTGTTACAAAAACAACAGGTTTTGTTATATTATAACATAACACTTGCGCACCGTTATTGTTATGTTATAACATCCTCAATCCTGAAGTAGCATAATAAACAATAAAGAAAATAAAATGCCGCACACTCAATCATCCACAACGACATCCTTGTTATTAACCAGTGTATTTACACGCCTCGGTATTTCCCTTGCCATCATTGGCATGCTTTGGGCTATATTGCCTTACCTTGCTGGATAATAAATAATGATTAAAATTAAAAACTTAAGTGTTTATTATCAAAAAAACATCGCGCTTAACAATATATCGACAACGTTAGATGACGGTGATCTCGTCGCGATTGTCGGTCCCAATGGCGCCGGTAAATCAACCTTATTAAAAAGCATCATGCGACAAATAACCATAAAATCAGGTTCTATCGATCTTGGTGATTTGAGTTTGCAGAATATTGCTTACTTACCACAAAGCAGCCAAATAGATCACACGTTTCCAATTACAGTGACTGAGTTTGTATCTGGCGGGGCTTGGCAGCGCACCCGTTTTTGGCGCGCCTTTAGCCGAGACGAACAGCGCTTATTACAGCAAGCATTAGCAAAAGTAGATCTTGCAGATATGGCTGAACGCCAAATTAGTCAGCTATCAGGCGGACAATTTCAGCGCATGTTATTTGCCCGCATGTTATTACAAAACGCCGACATTCTATTACTTGACGAACCCTTTGGTGGCGTTGATGCCCAGACTACGGAATTATTAATGCGTGTGATCCAAGAATGTCAGCAACAAGGTAAAACAGTTATAGCGGTGATCCACGATCTGGCCTTAGTACAACGCTACTTTCCCACCACATTACTTGTTGCAACCAACTTAATTGCCGCCGGTAAAACAGCTGAGGTATTAACTCAACCGTATTTACTGCAAGCAGGCTATCAACATTTTGCTCACTGCGCTGTGCATAACAGCTTTAATAATCCTGCTCTGAATGCTGTGAATAGTACCGCGAACAACAGCACAAGTAATAACACTACCGAACGTACAGCAACGTCTGTTACGACTAACATCGAGAACCGCGCATCATGAGTGCTCAATTATACGAACTATTTATCGCCCCTTTTGCTGATTTTGTATTTATGCAACGCGCCTTATGGGGAATTATAGTGCTGAGTATTAGTGCCACACCCGTCGGCGTATTCTTAACACTGAGACGAATGAGTTTGACTGGTGATGCGATGGCGCACGCTATCTTACCCGGCGCTGCCATTGGTTTTCTTATCTCTGGTTTATCCGTTACCGCTATGACCATTGGCGGCATTGTTGCTGGCTGTGTGGTCGCGGTATTAGCAGGCATAGTCGCTAGGCATTCAAAAGCAGAAGAAGATTCCAGCTTAGCGGCGTTTTACTTACTGTCTCTGGCCGTTGGCGTACTAATCATTTCCGCTAATGGCAGTAATGTCGATTTATTACATGTGCTATTTGGTTCGACACTCGCACTGAATAACGATGCTCTAACACTCATTACCATCATTGCGACTATCTCCACGTTAGCGCTCGCCCTGCTCTATCGACCGTTAGTTTTAGAGTGTGTTGATCCGCACTTCTTTAAAACGGTCAGTAAATTGAGCTCGATTGCTCACTATGGATTTTTACTGCTTGTGGTACTCAATCTGGTCGCTGGTTTTCAAGCGTTAGGCACCTTAATGGCAGTCGGCTTAATGATCTTACCCGCGGCAATAGCTCGATTTTGGTCGAATCATTTAGGCGGCATGTTAATCGTGGCCTTTATCAGCGCAGTGTTAAGTGGCTACTTCGGGTTGTTTCTTTCCTACCACGCCAGTTTAGCCACTAGCCCCGCTATTGTGTTGGTGCTTGGGCTGCTTTATATCACCTCATTAATATTTGGCCGCCAAGGCGGATTACTGTTTAAAAATCGCAATTAACTGTTAATGCTTAACAACTAACTCTTAATAAAAAATTTATAAAGGACGATCACATGCTTAAAAATACCCTGACGACATCAATGATACTACTTGGTTTAGGTGCCAGTTCTGCGGCGATGGCAGAACAAAAGCTGGCTGTCATTAGTAGCTTTTCCATCCTAGGCGATCTGGTATCAGAAGTAGGCAAAGAACATGTAACAGTGACCAACTTAGTGAAAATTGACGGTGATGCGCATGTATTTAGCCCCACACCTCAAGATGCTAAAGCTATTTCCAAAGCGCAGTTAGTTGTCACCAATGGATTACAGTTTGAAGGTTGGATGCCGCGTTTGATTGAAGCGGCTAACTACCAAGGCGTACAAGTTATCGCCGCTGATGGCATCGATGAACTAAGCTCAAAAGAAGGTGGCTGCGGGCATGACCACCATGATCACGAACAACATAACGATGAACATGAACATCATGACCACGAACAACATAACGACGAACACGAACACGAACATCATGACCATGAACAACATAACGACGAACACGACCACCATGATCACGAACTACATAACGATGAACATGAACAGCATAGCGACGAACATGCACATCATGACCATGAACAACATAGCGACGAACACGAGCATCGTGACCATGCACACCATGACCACGGTGATATAGATCCACACGCTTGGCATAGCATTAACAACGTTAAAGTCTACGTACGTAACATCGCAAAAGGACTGATTCAAGTTGATCCTAAAAACCGTCTTGATTATCAGCAAAATGCCGCTCACTATACTGAAGAACTTGATCAGTTAGCCTTAAAATTATGTGCTCAACTGGCAACGATACCGGAAGCTCAACGCAAGGTGATCACACCCCATGATGCGTTTGCTTATTTCGCGCGAGATTTCAATGTCACCTTCTTATCGCCACAAGGAACAAGTACAGGTTCTGAAGCAAGTGCAGCTGATGTCGCTAAGCTAATTAAACAAATTCGTCATGATAATGTCAACGCGGTATTCATGGAAAACATCGCCGATAATCGCTTAATAGAACAGATTAGCCGTGAAACAGACGCTAAAATAGGCGGCAAGCTATACTCTGATGCGTTATCGTCTCCTGACCAACCTGCGTCGACTTACCTAAAGATGATGCAATATAACGTAAATACCATAGTCGACGCTTTAAAGTAATAACAGCAAGACACAAAAAAGCCCGAAACATATTCACGAGTAAAATATTTTTATATTTAGTCGGTTTATGTTTCGGGCTTTTCAATGATGTTTAATGACTAAAACATCGGCGACATACCAACAGGTCGAGACTCAAGTAATAATACCCCGAGTAATATTAATACCAAACCACCAACAATCGGTACAATGAATTTGCTGATATTCACTTGATTACTCGGTGCTTTACGCTGTTTGCCAGCGGATAAATAGCGTCTAACCGCCTGTTTGCCGGTAATGGTCATAATTGCAATAGTAGACGTAGTTAGCGCCGTACCTAACGCCATGACTACAGCACTGACAATCCCTAACCAATAAATATCCAGCATATTGGCAAATAACAACACCATGATAGCGCCAGTACAAGGACGAATACCAATACTTAAGATGATAGCCAAATACTCTTTAAATGATGAAGCATCGTTAATTTGTGCTGACGACACCACATGCTGATGACCACAGCCACAGTTTTCATCATGTACATGATTAGCTAAAGGTGACGCCGTAAATGCTGTTTGTTGCGCATCTGATAACGGTGTTAAGCGTTGAATAACGCTACTATCATTACTGTTTAATGCCTTTTTATTGTCTTTAACCACCCGGTACATCAACACTAAGTTACGCCAAATAATGACAACACCTAATAAAATAGCGGTATAGAAGCTTAAAGGAATGAGCAGTTCAGCTTTATGGTTAATATCTCGCATCGATGCATCAAACAGCATCAATAATACCGACACTAACCCCACAGCAACCAATGCCTGCATAAGTGAAGAGACCAGCGTAATGATAAGGCTTAACTTTACTTTTGCATCTTGCGTGGCAATATAAGTGGTGACGATGAGCTTGCCGTGACCAGGACCGACGGAATGTAAAATACCATATAGAAAGCTCATCACCATGAGCGACATTCCCGCCATTAAACCCTCGTGTTTAGCCGCATATAACAACTCACTAAGCTCACTATTTATCTGCTTTTGCCAATGCATACCAGTCGTCATAAGTGTTGGCCAGATAGTCCAAATACCAAGGCCCAAAATAGCAATACTGGCGATAACCATGATGAAGCTTAATTTCGTTACCAAATGCGATTTAATAACCTGTTGCTTAGTCGTTCTACGATTAGAAAATAACGGTGTCATTCTTTATTCCTGTGTTCATATCTGCGAAGGCTGGCAATTAATTATCGCCGTTTGAGTAAACAACTCCCCAAGCGCATCATCGCGCGAAGAATCGACAGGTAAGGACATCACATACGCCAGTTGTTCGGATGTAGGTTTAGCATCAATAACCGACAACCTACAGTATTGTGCCAATTTCGACGATAGCTGAATTGCATTTTTGGCCGGCCAACTCATATCAACATAGTAGCTTGGATCATAAATGAGCAGTTTGAGTATTTTATTAGACAAAATTAACGGTTTTTTCAGTGGTAAATAAAACGCTAGCCGCGCCTTAAGTTTATCTTGCACTAGAGAGCCATTTTCAGCTAAAGCGTATTTAACTGGCATACCTGCTTCATAAAAATAAGTAAGGTAATGATTGGTTGTCATATTCTGCATAATCGAATCTGCCAGTAGCTGTAATGATTCGGCTTTATTTTCCGATGATAAATCTTCACCATCAAGCATATAAGCAGAAGTCATGGCATCAAACTCCCACGACATCTTAAAACCAGTAATATGTTTACCGTCGCCCTGAATTTCAGTTTGCATGTCTACCCATGAGTGCGGGTGTGCAACGCTACCTATACTAGTAAAAGCCAGCAACATCAGCGCTACTTTCCTAAATAGATCAAAGTAATTACCTGTTAATCTTACACTAAAGTTCATGTTCAACTCTCTAAACGGCTATGAATAGCAAATTCGACTAAACGTTATAATATAACATTACAATGTTTAGATAAAGTCCTAAAGTTGATTGCTGTAACGGATAATTTGAGAGATTAATTCAACTACACAATGAGTTTATGCTGAATTAATAAATCGACATTTATATGCCGTGCTCTTCCGACCAATCTTTTAAACGTTTTAGAATATCCAACGCAGTACGACCAAATTCGGTGATTTCATAGGTTACCGCAATCGGTCTGTCACTGATCACTTCTCGTATAACCAAACCTTCGCTTTCCAACTCTTTTAGACGTTGATCAACCATCTTCTTACTTGCGCCGCCTAACATCCGCGATAAATCATTGAAACGGACGGGGCCATCTTGTAGGTGCCAAAGTATAGAGGCTTTCCATTTCCCACCCAGCATGCGCATTCCACGCTCAACAGAACAAGGTTCTCCACACGGATTGATAACTTTTTTTTGACCATTAGCCATTGTTTCTACAGTTGTTTTCATTATTCACCACTAGGTTACTAAAAGTATACTGGTTGCTTTTATATCCCAGTATATCAAAATAGCCTACATAAACACCTTATAAACTTACTGTATATTCAGGAATGACCAATATGCCAACGTTAACTTCTTATGAGCCAATCAGTCGTGCTGCTATCGGCGCGGTGAACATTACCACAGCTGAGCAATTACCAATCTTAGTCAGCGCCGCCCAACAAGCGCAACGAGACTGGGCAAAGTTATCGTTAAGCATGCGTCAGCAACAACTCAACCACGCTTTTCAACAGCTAACGCCTGTGCAAGATCAGTTAGCCAAATTGATCAGCCAAGAAATGGGCAAAGACTATCGCCGTGCAACCTATGAAGCTGGAGGTACAGTCCAAAGCGCCAGCTACTTTACTGATGAAATTGCGCAAGCGTTGGCTCCTGAGCGTTTAGATCGCAATACCGAATTACAATACCGGCCGCTGGGTATTATCGCGGTGATCGCGCCTTGGAATTACCCTTTAGCTATGGCCAACAATCTATTAATGCCGGCATTAATGGCTGGTAATGCGGTGATATTAAAGCCCTCTGAAGAAACGCCCTTAGTCGCCGAATTGTTTGTTAATACCCTCAATAAAGTATTGCCAAAGGGGTTATTACAACTTGCCCAAGGCGATGGCGAAACAGGTAAAGCATTAGTGGCTAGCGCTATCCATATGGTGGCGTTTACCGGTTCTATGGCAACCGGTAAACACATTATGGCCCGCGCCGCGCCAGCGTTGAAACGACTGGTGATGGAACTTGGCGGTAACGATCCAATGATCGTCATGGCCAGTGCTGACATTGATGCTGCCGTGCAATTTGCCGTTGCCAGCTCATTTGAAAATGCTGGGCAGATGTGTACATCAACCGAACGCGTTTATGTCGATGCTCGTATTGCAACAGAATTTGAACGTAAAGTGGTGGCGCTTGCTCGTCAATATCAGGTCGGGGCTTGGGATAAACCACGCGTTAACATTGGTCCTCTGGTTAATCCTGTGCAACATCAAAAGGTATTAGAGCAATTGCAAGATGCCACGCAAAAAGGCGCACAATTACTCTTGGGTCGTGATGATTACCCATTGCCTTTTATTCAGCCAACAGTCGTTACGGGCATGACTGCCGACATGAGCCTAGAGTGCGATGAGACCTTTGGTCCGGTTGTAGCGATTAGTCATTTCAAGCATATTGATGAGGCGATCAGCCGTGCTAATGACAGTCCGTATGGTTTAGGCGCGGTAGTATTTGGTGGTCAGGGCGCAGCGGCGGTAGCCGAACAACTTGAAGCTGGCATGGTCGGTATTAATCAGGGTGTGGGCGGCGGCGGACCTTGGGTTGGCGCTAAGCAAAGTGGCTTTGGTTTTCATGGTACCGCAGCAGGTCACCGCCAATTCGCCCAAGTGCGAGTCGTCAGTAAATAACCCCTGTTTTGATTAATGTGCGGATTAACAGCCGCCTTATTACACTTGCAGTTACAGTTCGAGGATAAGTCATATGAATACCACAGAGAACGGCACTGAGAAAAGCACAACGTCGAGCGCGAGCACTGCTACAACGACGACAGCAACATCGAGTAATGATTTTTTTGTCGCCGCTTATGAAGCCGGCGCAGAACACCCTGCACTGCCAACTTGGGCAAATCATAAGCTTAATCTCGCGGCATTAGCACCGCGCGCGGCACAGACCGTAACCCGTAAAGATTTAGATCAAGTACCCGGTGCGTTTCAGCTGTTAAATGTATTCTCTCCAGAGGAATGCCAACGACTTATCAATACCAGTGAGTCAATGGGTTACTTAGCCGATGCAGCGGTGTCTTTACCGCGAGATGTGCGCCATAACGACAGCCTGACTTGGGTCGTGGATAAGCAAACCGATGGGTTAATTTGGAACCGCGTGAAGCATTTAATGACCGATGAACAGGGGTTATTTGGTGGTAAAGCGGCATTGGGGATTAACGCCCGTTTTCGTTTTTACCGTTACAGCAAAGGCGATTACTTTAAACCACACTCTGATGGTTCTTGGCCTGGCAGTCGAGTGATTAATAATAAATTAATTGCCGATTCTTATGGCGATCGTTTTAGCCAAATGACCTTCTTGATCTTACTAAGCGAAGATTTTGATGGCGGCGCGACTCGGTTCTTAGTCAATGCTAATGATGCCAGCCAACCCGCTCGTCGTGGTAGTCCAGTGGCTGAAGTGGATATTCGTACGCCAGCAGGCAGCATTTTATGTTTCCCACATGGCATGCATCCGCTGCATTGTATCCATAGTTCGGAGCCGATTTATCGCGGCGTTAAATACATCATTCGTAGTGATGTGTTATTTGCCTTATAGAGATTTAAATTTAAAAACTTATCTCATTCCTGTATGGTGAAGCACAATAAATTATAAATTGACTACTGTCTGCTAAAAGACACTGTAATCAACACCATTTGCACGATATCAGGGAATAGTTATGAAAATTATCAGCCAAAAAATGCGTAAGTTATTATTAATTATCGCGTTGCCAGTACTCGCTTCGGGCTGTGCAGGTAAAATGGAAAAACTCGATAGCAATACTGAATTTGGCCCAGAGCCACAAAATTACCAACAAACCATTAAAGCTTACTTTGCAGAAGAGTTAAATAACCCTGAGTTAGCAGAATATGTGATCAGCGAACCAATGAAGTTTTATCGCTCACAGCCATCTCTTTCTGGTATTGGTGGCGGCGTTAAGTGGCACGCTTGGGTAGCAGAAGTAGGTATTCCAGGTAAAGCCGTATACAAATTCCTATCAGGAAGTAATAACGATCTTCTGCATTACTACGTGCGTTTTGACGGTAATGAAATTGACACAGTTTATGAAGGTAAAGGCTACAACTCATTAAAAAATGAAACTGGCTTTACCGTTGGTGAATACGCTAGCATCGACAACATTACAATGACAGCAGAAACAACCAAAGTCATTGAAACTGAAAAAGCAGAAGAAGAAGCAGAGTTGATTAACAGCTTTGAATCTATTCGCGCATTAAACACGCTATATAAAGAAGGTATTATTACCGAAGAAGAATATAGCCTGAAGAAAAAAGCTATCTTAAAAATCTAATCATGCTTTAAATTATCGTCATGAATGAATCAAACGCCAAAGTATCACATTTGATACTTTGGCGTTTTTCTATTGTTCGTCAAATACATCCATCATTCTTATATCTTTAACTCTTATCTCTTATCTCTTATCTCTTATCTCTTATCTCTTTAATTCATATTAGCCACATCATCCACGCTAATCACATCTTTAGGCGCAGAAATATAACCTTGATAACCAGCAGTACGTAATGATCGGATTTGTTCTAATTGTTGCTGATTTTCAATCGCGGTCATGATCACCTCAATATTAAGTCCTTTGGCAATATTAACTAACGCGCGACATAATTCATTATTCTGTTGGTTATTACTGTAAAAAGCCAACGATTGATCCAGTTTCACATAATGCGGCTTTAACTGCTGTAAATAACTTAACGACCCCATCTGACGGCCACAATGATCAATACCAAGTTGCGCGCCGCCTGCACGGATCAGTTCAGCTAACTGTATACATGCAGCCAAATTATTATTCGCACCGACTTCAGGGATCTCAAAATAAATCCGCTCGGCAAACTTAGTTTTCTGTAAAAATGCAGCTAACCAAGTATGAAATTCAGGGTCCTGTAAACTATCATGGGTTAGATTCACCGCGACGGGTTCGTTGTGCATAGCCAAAATATCTTGCTCAACAAGCGATTCTAATAAACAACGATCGAGCTGACTACCCAATGACAATAATTCGACATACGGCATAAATTGACCTGCACGCACTTGCTTACCATCAATGTTTAATCGGCAATATAACTCACGCTGTAATACCTCATTATGCTCGCTATCCAACACTGACTGCCACTGAAATACAAACTGATTTTGATTAATAGCAGTCACTAAACGATTACGCCACTGCTCACGATTAAACTCTTGTTGATTCTGACTATCAAACCAACTGCTGGCTTTATTCGTCGCCACGGCTTGCTGTAAAGCATTATCAGCCTGTGATAATAGTTCGCTAGTTTGCATATCACCATCACGCTCTGTCACACCAATGGCAAAACCACTGTTAGGCACACAACCTGCTTTTGACATTTCTTGATTAATCAAACGGATCAATGATTGTAAATATAACTTGATATCCTGACGCTCACCCTTAGTGATCAGTAAAGCAAACTCAGTGTTAGCGATACGGGCAATCACACTTTCAGCAATCGGAGGTAATTGCTCTTGCATCCGCAGCGCCAATACTCGAATAGTTTCATCGCGGACTTGATAGCCATATTTACTGTGGATCTCATCTAGCCAATCCATCTTCACTAATAACAGGCCGCCATAACCGGGATCGGTTAACCAACTAGTTATTTGCCCAGTAAGGTACTGACGATTAGGTAAATTAGACACACCATCAATCAAATTATCACGGCGTAAACTATCCACTTCATTATCTAAAGTATTAAACACTTGCTTAAGCTGACCAGACATCGAGTTAATCGATTCCACCACCATTTTCAGTTCGGCTGTTTTTGGCAATGCCATATCAGGATTAAATACCCGCTGCGCGATCTCACTGGCATGAGTAGCAATGTCATTCAACGGCGTTAATAATGTCTTTAGCCTAAAATGTAACACTAAAATAGATAACAAAAATAATACTGATATCACCATTAAGGTATTGTTCATCACCCGCCATAATTCTCGATAGCCTAAACCAGGATGCGCTTCAATCTTCAAGTTAGCAAGTTGTAACCATCCCGACGTAATAACACTTTCACTGCTTTGACTCGCAAATAAATCCAAATCAATAAACCATTGCGGTACCCCTTCCACTACGATCGGGTTTTCCCACTCCTGAACCTGCTGATCGGCTAACCAAGTCAAACTGACCTTACGGTAAAAGCCACCTTCAAAGATCACGTTAACTAAGGTTTCGGCGGCAACCATATCACCTGTTTGTAGGTGTGGTTTTAGCATCAAACTTAATGAAGTACTGGCATTATTCAGCTCTGATTCCATTTGATTGGCCATAAAGTTACGCGTTTCAGTAAACTGAAAATACGCCAAACTTGTCATCACCAATACAAAAAGGCCAAATAACAACGAGTAGATCTGTTTAAACAAGGTCATTCATATTACTCCAAACTCAGCTTGGCTTGTTTAAGGTTTAACAAGCCCATGCGCTGATTTAAATTACTCCAACGTTTTAAACGTTGTGATTTACCGGCCAAAACCCCTTGGCCTTTTTCTTTATTTAGCCATAATTTTTTACCGTTAAAACTGTATACTGGCAGCAGATCATTGCGTTGATCTGCGGGTTTTATCTCACCATCAATATTATCCAAAATCAGTGGTACAGCCCCAGGTGTTGGATAATAGGCAACCACCATATGATATTGGTTCAGCGTTAATGACTTAACCATAGTGATGCGCATCTTTTCGTCGTCAATACCCAGCTCTAATAAACTAAAATATTTAGCGATTGCAAAGTCTTCACAGTCACCACCGTTGACCCCAATAAACTCGATCGGTGTGGCCCAATAGTTTTCAACCCCCCACAATTTACTGTCGTCAATAAACTGTAATTGATTAAAAAAACTATTTATCTTACTCAATTTTTCCGCAGTAGAAGCCCCCTCCGCATTCGCCATAATAGTCAACCAAGCACGACCTCGCAGCGCGGCTCGTTGGCCATAATTATCACTAAGTGCAGCTACAATTTTTTGGTTATTAAGTTTAGGTACCGATTTAGCAGGTAAACCAAATACCAGTAATAACATCAAGGTAACTGTTAATTTAACGAGTCGAATAGGATCCATCCCAAGGTGAAAAATACTAATGACAGCGACGACTAAAGCGTTTTATCAACACTGTAAATCGTCCATTTCATATCTTGAGTTAAATTTTCACCACTTAACTCCGCGACGATCCGACGATTACGTTTATGCGCTGACTTACTATTGCCTTCATCGAGTAACCGTTCAAAACCATAACCTATCGCCGATACGCGTGACGTGGTGATACCAAATTTATTAATCAACAGGTCCATCACCGCTTGCGCTCTGCGCTGGGATAAATCCATGTTTAACGCCGCACTACCCTGCTTACTCGAATGTCCTTCAATAATCACATCTAAGTCGGGGTAGCGGGTCATAAAGTCGGCAAGGCCTTTAATATCAGCGAAGTAACGTGCAGAGATAACTGCTGAATTATTACCAAAATTAACATTTAATTCTTGTCTCACGGTATTAACCGTGTCACCACCACAGCCGCTATTATTGACCTGTGAACCCAGCACTGAATTTAAGCACTGCTCACGATAAGTAATCACCCCATCGGCGTCATCATCACTTAAATCATTTTCTTGTTGCTGTTGTTCTGGCATAGCGATGGTTACTGTCGGCGTCGATGGCGCCGCGGCTTTTGCTTGTAACTCAGCGATAGTTTCACAGCCTAATAGCAGGAAACTCATTAAAAAAATGCTTAATAATTTCATTACTCAACGCCTCCCGCGTATTGATGTTCACCTTGCCAAACAGTCGGTCGCGTCACCCTTAACGAATCCAACAATTGGCCGGTCGCGTTTAATAATCGATACTGAGTGATAATCTCACTAAATTCAGCATCAACGAATTCTTTACGTGCTTCAAATAACTCATTTTCGGTATCGAGTAGATCCAGTAAGCTACGTTGCCCCAGTTTAAACTGTTGTTCATAAGCCGCTTGTGAGTCTTTCGAGGCAATGACGTGCTCTTTGATATACTGCATCTGTAAGCCCAGTAGCTCATGTGCATTCCAAGCTAAGGTAAAACCTTCGGTGATTTGACGATGCACGCTGCGATTAATTTCACTCGCTTCTGTGATCTTATATGCAGTCTCTTTCGCTAACGCTTTGTCTTTGCCGCCGGCATACAAATTGTAAGAAAAACGCACCATCGCTGTCACATCATTACTATGTCCGCCAACACCATTACCATCGACACCGTCAAGGTCGTTATTAAAGTTAGCGTCCACTTCAAATGTCACTTTCGGATAGTAATTCGATTTGGCGGCATCATGCTGATAGCGCGCCGAGGTAATATCGTTGTTCGATGATTTAACCACCGGATGATTAACCAGTGCATCGCGTAATCCGATTTGTCGATCTGTTGGCAACAACGCTACATCTGGAATTGGAATGACCAAATTATCAGGCTGCTGGTCTGTCACTCTAATGAATTGTGCTTGGCTGTCTAAATAATTATTTTTTGCTGAAATGACATTTGATTGCGCACGCGCCAATCGACCAGTAATTTGAGATAAATCGGCAATACTACCAAGACCCGAATTGGTACGTTCTTGGATCTGCCCAAAAATAGTCTTATGTGTCGATAAGTTACGCTCAGATAACTCCAGAATACTCTGACTATTTAGCAGGTTGGTATACACTTTAGCGACATCTAACGCGACATCTTCAGCGGTACCGAATAAACGCCACTGTTCAGCGCTAGTCGCATAACTAGTGCGGCTAATATCACTGCTGGTTTGAAAACCACTAAATAAGCTTTGCTTAAGGCTCATCCCAAACTCACCGCGATTTAGATCCTCAGTCTCATCTCCACTTGCGCGTGTCCCTGGGCTATTGGTATATTCATAACCATAACCCCCAGTCATATTAATACTCGGTAAATAGCCCGATTCAGCTTGCTGCACTTGTTCTTCACGCACTTTGAATTTAGTGAAGGCAATGCGAATATCTGGATGACTACTTAACGTCATCGCGACAGCTTCCTCTACAGACTGGGCATTAACAGCTGTAGACCAGCCAATCACAGAGCACATCAGTGCAGGGTAAAGTAACCCTTTAGTGAATAATTTCGGCTGACAAAAAGAGTCGCTGATTAGCATTTTTTTTTCCTTGTTATATGTATTCATGTGCAATTTAAAGCTCCCTGAGCGCCATCGCTTTGGCTCTCAACACTGGATTTAATATGTACTCAAGTACTGTTCGTTTACCGATGATGACATCAACTGACGTCATCATCCCGGGAATAATCGGCATGTCATGATTGCCCTGAATATCTGAAATATCTGTTCGAACCCGAATAATATAAAAACTATTACCGTCTTCATCTTGAGTTGTATCTGCACTGATGTGTTCAACCACACCTTTTAAACCACCATAGCGAGTGAAATCATAAGCGGTTATTTTCACCACAGCCGTTAATCCTAAATGGACAAAGGCAATATCCTTAGGTTTAATCTTGGCTTCAATTAATAATTTATCTTCTGTTGGTACTATCTCTAATAATGCTTGACCAGGCTGTATTACACCGCCCAATGTCCTAATATGTATTGTTTTAATTGTACCGACTACAGGTGAGACGATTAGGGCTTTATTGACCTTATCTTCTGCACCGACCTTAGCTTCTGTAATGCGAGAAAATTTACTTTGTAATTCATTAAGCTGGGCACGCGCATCGGCGCGGTAGTTCAGTACCGCTTCTCGACGTTTTAATACTGCTTCTGCCATCGCTGACTCTAGTTTTGGTACCATTAAACGAATCGAATTTAACTCACCTTTAATACTATTGACGCTGCGCTCTAACTTAAGTAATTCAACCTCTGAAATGATAAACTTTTTCGCTAATGGTCGCGTTAATGCGAGTTCTCGCGAGGCAAATTTATAACTAATTTCTAACGTTTTAATTTTTGATTTTAGCTCTTTGGTTTCTTCAAATCGCTGCTGGATCTGCTGCCCTTGAATGGCAACCTGATTGGTTAGACTATCTAATCTAGCCCGATATTCATCTTGCTGACGGGTAACCAAATAAGGTAAATTTTGCTGTAGATCATCGGGGAAAATAAGTGGTGTTTTAGTGATCTTAATTTGCAACTGCCAATTAGGCACATCCGCCACTAAGATACTGCTTAATTCGCTGCGTAAACGAATAATATCGGCCCGTAAACTATCAACTTCCTGACGTTGCTGCGCTAAGTCTGCTCGAAAACGGGTATCGTCAATCCGTGCTAACGCTTGGTTTTTAGTAACTAAAGCGCCTTCTTGTACATATAAATCCTGTAAAATACCGCCATCTAAGCTTTGAATAATCTGGATTTGAGAAGAGGGAACCACTTTACCCATACCCGTAGTCACACGATCTAACTTGGCAAAATAAGCCCATACGATAAAACTAAATACGAAAGCGGTAACCGCCCATATGGTTAATCGGTGAATGCGGGGACTTTGCGTTAATAACGCACCATAAACATCATCAGCCATCTCTAAATCTTGCTTACTTATTTTCATTGTGTCGCACCAGGAACTAAAGCGCCACTCTTCAATTTTTCGAGAATAATGGCTTTCGGGCCATCAGCCACTAACCGGCCTTTATCCAATACGATGATCCGGTCAACCAACTGTAATAAATGCATTTTATGGGTAATTAATAATAACGTACGATCTTTGGCAATGATCTGCATTGAGTTAATAAATTGTTTTTCCGAGCGCGCATCAAGGCTAGCCGTAGGTTCATCTAATAATAAAATCTGCGGATCATTTAAGATGGCTCGTGCTAAGGCGATAGACTGACGTTGACCGCGAGATAAGGCTTTACCGCCCTCGCCGACTTGTTGATCCAGACCTTGTGAATCTAGATCAGTAAACATGTTTACCCCAGAAAACTGCACGGCTCGGATCAATTGGTATTCAGTGACTTGCTTAGCACCAAACAAAATATTCTCTTTAATGGTACCGTGAAACAGGGTGATATCTTGCGGTAAATAACCAAAATTACGGCGTAGATCACTGGGGTGGATCTGCTGTTGATTCATGCCATCAAACTGTAAACTGCCCGTAGTGGGTTGATATAAACCTAATAATAATTTGGCTAAGGTACTTTTACCCGAGCCATTACGACCAATAATCGCTACTTTCTCACCCGGTTGAATCTGCAAAGACAATGGGTATAAGCTTGGTTTCTCTACGTCAGGATAGTTAAACCCTAATTGTTCTAAGGCGATCTTACCTTCCAGTTTACTGCGACTAGCAAGGTGGGCTTTATCTTCAAATTCATCAACTTGTTCCATGATCGCATCAAGCTGGCGCATGGCACTGATGGTTTGATTAGAACGAGTCATTAGCGAGGCTATTTTAGCCATTGGGGAAATTGCACGACTGGATAACATCACAGCTGCGATAATAGCACCCATCGAGATCTCGTTGTCTGCAACGCGATATACCCCTAATACAACAACGCCAATAACAGAGACTTGCACAATCAAGCTCGCCACATTCGCTACTGAGTTAGTGATCACTTTCGCTTTTAGCTGCCAAGTGGATATATGCCCGAGCATTTGTTGCCAGCTTTGTTGTACCACACCTTCAGCACCGTTAGCTTTAATCAATTCAAGAACCGATAAACTTTCCACTAAATGGCCATGACGTAAACTGGAGAATTTGTTGCCTTCTTCAATCGCATGACGTAAACGCGGTTGTATCAATAAGGTATAACCAATAATCAGTAAGGTTGCGATCACCGAAAACATGGCTAAGTCACCAGCGACTAACCAGATAATAATCATAAACAAGATAGCAAAAGGAAGATCAACTAACGCAGTGATCGTCGCAGAGGATAAAAATTCGCGCACACTATCAAATTCACTGAGTTGCTTGGCCATGCCACCAACACTCGATGCCCGTTTTTCTAATGGCATACCGATGACTTTGGCAAACAGTTTAGCGGAGGTTTCTAAGTCGACTTTTTTCCCTGCTACATCGATAAGATAACCACGTAATTGCTTCATGATGAAGTCAAAGATATAAGCTACTGTTGCACCAATCGCCAATACCCAAAGTGACTCAAAAGCCAAGTTAGGCACTACCTTGTCGTACACATTCATCACAAATAGTGGCGATACTAAGGCAAATAAATTGACTAATACCGAGGCGATAATAACGTCACGATAAATAGAACTCGAAGACTTAACCGTTTGCCATAACCAGTGTTTTTTGGTGTCATGTAAATGCACATCAAATTCACGGTCACCGTGGTATTGCTGCTTAACTAAAAACAAATAACCCACATAAATAGCTTCCAACTCAGCGATAGCCAGTACCACTTCACCACCGGTTTCTGGCATGGAAATAACCGCTTTGTCCGCTGCAATATCTAACTCTTGCAGCACACAAGCTTTTTGATCTTTTAGCAGTAATATACACGGCAATAACATGCGCGGTAATTCATTCAAGCCTTTTTGACTTAGTTTAGCGCTGAGTCCGGCTCGCGATGCCGCTTGAGGTACCAATTCAGGTGAAAGATGTGCACCCGATATAGATAAACCAGCTGTCAACGCTTCACCCGAACACGGATTACCAAAGTGTTCAGTCAATAAAATTAAACAATCCAGCAGTGGATCCTCAATCATGCGTTGAGAAGGGTGTATATCCCACTGTGATGTTGACGCTGTATTCGTTACTACCTGCACTGCCATTTATTCCCTTAAAATTTCAAAAAATCAGCTATTAAATTAAGATGTCATCAACATCATTCAATATACTATTAATACCTGCAGTACTTGTAAAGTCAACATCAGGATAAGCAGCGCTTAAATCAACATTATCCAGAATGATCACTTGGCTAACCGAAGAAGAGTCTCCTTTAGCATGGATGCTGATCGTCGTTGTATCACTACCAAAACTGAGATCCAAGTAATCACCAAGGTCATCCGAGTTTACACCTTGCAGCAAATCGCTCAAATCTATTTTATCTTCGAGGATATTAAAATCAGTAATAAGATCAGTTGCAGGAACCGCCACAGTACCGTCTAACCAAACAAAGGTATCAATACCGCTACCACCAGTGAGGATGTCGTTGCCTGTGCCGCCGATAAGAATATCGTTATCAGTACCACCATTTAAAGTATCGTTATCATTACCACCGAGTAAAATGTCATTACCCGCCTCACCATTTAACGTATCATTCTTACCCAAACCAGATAGTAAATCATCACCGTCACCACCATTTAATTTACTTTTAACACCATTATGACTACTGTCATAAATATAATCATCGGTATCGCCAGCATTATATTTATTAGCGGATTTATGTCCCGCTTGGGTTTCGGTATCAGCAATCAACTCGCTTAAAACATAAGGGTTGGAGTCAATATCAGTAACAATATTAGAGTTAGCGTTATTTCCTGAAACAACATCTTTAATTTCTATATTAAGCTGACCATCAACAGTATTACCTTCTGCATCACGCAGCTCGATTGCAATGATTTCAGTTTGATCTTGGTCGACATCATTAGGGATAAACGTATAGCTACCCGTTGCGAAATCAATTTCAAATATGCCATACGTAGTTTCAATGGCTGCACTAGTATCAGTTGTACTCGTTGGCGCATTATTTGGGTTATCCCAAGTAATCGTTTTTTCACCATCAAAACTATAACGAGTACCATTAATAGTGACTGATGCGACTTCTGCATCGAGCGCTGCACTCACGCCGGCTAAGAAATTACCCGTATAATTAGCATTGAGTGAATCCTGCAATACTTTTGTTAACTCTGCAGGATCATCAAGTATTATCGGTGCGTTACCAAGTGAGATAGGGGTTAAATTATCAATAACATCTTGTTTCTCATTAGTTGAAACATCGATACCTACGGTATACACATTATCAATGTTGTAATTTTTTGTGAATGCAATCCAATCAGCTTCAACATCATCTTTCACGCCATAACCATCCGATGGTGCGCCATCACTAATGAAATACACATCAGTTGGATCGCTAGGATCTACATCACCATTGGTAATGCCCTTTTCAAACTCAGACATAACTTTTTCAAGTGCATCTTTATAGCTGGTACCACCATCTGCACTTAGTTTACCAATAAACTTATTCGCCTCGCCCAACATATCATCACCACTAAACCATACTGATGCTATTGTCTTGTATTCAAAACCGATAATTTGGATACTGGCATTAGTTTTATCATCGTACGTAGCCAACAATGCTTTAATCGCATTTGTTGCTTCAGTAAAGGTGTCCCCTTTCATGCTGCCAGAGATATCTAACACAATAATGACGTTTGTATCCGGCGTCATGTCATCATTCACCGAGATAGTTTGATCTACATTGACGATAGCAAGCGGAGATACTGGTACAACGACAGGATCGGAAGTCAGTTCACTGGTCACTGTCTCTCCGTCTATCACGGCAGTGTCTGTAATATTTGCAACAACAGAAACGTCAAATGCAGGATAGTCTGTTTCAACAATGACTTTAACATCTGCAGCTTCAGCGGGGGTTAGTGTCCAAGTGCCATCATTATTTAGTTCTCCGGCTGTTAATGAAGCATCACTCGGAATACCAGAAATGGTATATGATGTAATGACTTCACTGCTGTCAGTATCGGTTACCGCACCTGAGATGTTAAGTTCAATCTCATAACCTTCGACTTGCTCTGAAGTTTGCTCAAGATCCGAGATATTGGTCAATACTCCATTTTGATAATTGAAAATACCGTTGTCAAAAACAAGTTCTTCGACATCATTGCTACCTGAGATTTTTATATAGCTACTTTTGCCATTAAACTTCATCAGTATATAGTTAGAGTCATGAACATAAGGTAATATATCAGCTTCACCCGAATTACCATTAAACACCAGCTTATCATCACTTTTATACCCACGAATTGTATCTACAGAAGTACTTGAACCTGAATTGAAAAATATAATATTATCAGGTAATTCATGATCACTTAGCGCAGCATAATAATCATAATCCATGTCTATATTAGTAGTTATAGTGCCTGATTCTACATCCCCGAGCTCAATACTAAGCATCGGCTGGTCAGCTTCAGGCTGCACACCAATAGACACAGTAGCGACATTAGAAACATTGCCTGCAGCATCTGTTAAAGTATAAGTAAAGCTGTCATTACCGCTGTAATTACCAGTTGCTTGATAAGTAACGGTACCATTATCATTAATGGTTACAACACCATGCACTGGCTCTGACTCGATAGTAATGGTGACGCCTTGTTGCTCACTATCATTACCCAGTATATCGATATCAACATCACCGCCTTCGTTCACCTCTATCACACCTCTACTTGAGCTATGCGATAAATTCTCTTCTACCCAGACATTTTGATTGTTACTATCATTGAGTTCCATTTCAAATACATAAGCACCACCTTGGTCCCAATAGTAAACTTCAACAGTATGCTCACCCGCCGCTAATGCAATATTGTTGAATTGGGTCGTTTGCGATGACGTATTACCATTATAGGTATATTCCTTACCGTCAATGATCACTACAAAACCGTCATCATGAGTAAGATTTAAACTAAACTTCCCACCTTCGGTAATATTCAGCTTACCTGAAAGTTTAATAATACCGTCAGTAGCGGCTTCAGTACTTGAACCTTCAATACTACTTGCGTCATCGTTAAGGAAAGAAATCAAATTAGATGGGATACCATCACTGTTAATATCATCAGCTAAATCTTTATCACCTTTATGGTAATCAACTTCGGTTGAAATAAAGTTTATTTCAGCTTTATTTGCGGCAATGTAATCTTGTATTTGTTGGTAGTTATTCAGATTGCTGTGACCAGCTGCTTTATCGTTATAACCCCAGTATTCGCCTTTAAGGCCGCTGATTGTTTGGATTGGATCGTCTATGGCGATTGGGGGAGTTATATCAACTATCGTGCTCACAGTTCCGGTATCGGCGGTCAGTTTTTCATAACTGCCGGTTTCTCCGGCATGCGCTTCCGAAACGTCCGAGATACTATTAGTGATAACAATATTGTTATTCGAATCATCCGTGTTCACCATAATTACTAGGCTACCGCTAAGACCATCCTGCGTCACCCCGTTAAGCACACTGCCTTTAGCATAAATGGTAATTTCGCCTTGAGTGGTTGTCACGGTCACATCGTTGTTAGCTGCATTGTCTAAGGTCACCGTATACGTTAATAATGCGCCATCTTCATTGATACTGCTGTGATCAACACTTAACGTCGCGGTGGTGGTGTCCACGCTATCTGTTACCGTCACGGTCGCCGTATCGCTCGTCG
>NZ_PJCA01000034.1 GCF_002836355.1 Moritella sp. Urea-trap-13 | reverse complement strand
TTGATTCAGGTTTTTTTATGCCTGAAATTTAGGCATACAGAAAAACAGATTGTGTGGAGTAGTCGTTCAGTTGGTGCTGAAAATGTTCCTTACATTTTTCTGCACTTCCACCATCCATGGTGGTCGTAGACTATTTATAAAAAGCGGGCTGTCACGCCGAGGGCCGAGAGTTGTGATTTATAACCGTCGTCCACTTTCTCTTTGCCAACAAACAATGAAAGCCTGAATCTAAAACTATTTATTAGAGATAGAGGCTTTTTTTATGCCTGAAATTCAATGAAAAATGGCACATAATTGTGCGAATACCTCCCCTCTCTCAACCTCTTTATATTGCTCGTGATAGAATCAGCTATGGCAAATTAAAGCCAACTTAATTTATTCATGATGCAATTAAAAGGACTCGGATTGGAATGATAAATAATGCGTTAATTGATCAGTTAGCAGCACTGGCTGTGATGCCTGTGATCCAAATTGAAAATGCCGATGATGCGGTGAAACTGGTTGAAGTATTATCTGATAACGGTTTACCTGCGGCAGAAATCACTTTTCGTAGTGCCGCTGCTGGTGAATCTATTCGCCGTATCCGCGCAGCGTTTCCGAATGTGCTCTTATGTGCTGGAACGGTATTAACCATAGCGCAAGTGGATGAAGCGGTAGCAGCGGGTGCTGACTTTATTATTAGCCCTGGCTTTAACCCGACCACTGTGAATTATTGCATTGATAATGGCATTAAAATTATTCCCGGTATTAATAACCCGAGTCAAATCGAGCAAGCCTTAGAGCTTGGCATCAAGGTGGTTAAATTCTTCCCTGCGGAAGCATCGGGTGGGGTTAACATGGTGAAAGCCTTAGTTGGACCCTATAGCCAAATCAAATTGATGCCTACAGGCGGTATTAAACCATCGAATGTAATGGACTATCTTGCTGTACCGCAAGTTGTTGCCTGTGGAGGTAGCTGGATCGCAACAACAGCTGCTATTACTAATAATGACTGGGATACCATTGCTAAAAATGCTCGTGAGACTTGCCAGTTAGTACAAGCTAAATAATAGCCACTGATAAATGGCCATGTGCATGGCTTTCAGCTAAAAATAAGCCCAAGTTATATTTGCATATACTTGGGCTTAAATTCTTTTATTCAGGCTCATCATTACACTGACTTGAGCTTACCTGAATTCACACGTTATCTTACGTGAGGATTAGTTCTTTTTTCATGACCGATAGTCGACGTTGGTCCATGACCCGGGAAGAATACGGTTTCTTCTGGTAATGTCCATAACTGGCCTTTGATCGCAGTCATCAAGGTATTAAAGCAGCCTTGTGGAAAATCAGTACGACCTATCGAACCACTGAACAGCACATCACCGACAATAACTTGTTTAGTCTCTGCGTGATTAAATACCACATGACCTGGAGTATGGCCTGGTGTGTGTAGCGCAGTTAATTGCTGATTACCAAATGTAATGGTATCGCCGTGTTCTAACCAGCGTTGTGGTTCAAATGGCGGTACTTCTGGAAAACCAAACATTTGTCCTTGCATCGGTAATTGATCTAACCAAAATTTGTCGGCAATATGTGGGCCTTCTATTGATACCTTTAATGCCGCTGAAAGTGCTTCAGTGCCGCCAACGTGATCCATATGACCATGGGTTAGAAAGATCTTTTCTACTTCTACACCGTATTTATTTACTTGGCTAAGAATCTTATCAATGTCACCACCGGGATCAACGATCGCGGCCTTCTTGGTTTCAGGGCAGATTAATAGACTGCAATTTTGTTCAAAAGGCGTAACTGGAATGACTTTAACTTGCATTGCTTATCTCTCTTGGCTAGATAGTTGTGTTTGTTTAGCTATATATAATATCGCTAGTTTACCGATTTGTACGACGAGAGTATACGGTGTAAATTGTTACATCATTGTTAAGTTATGATCTGGGTCAAAACAGATTTTTTATTGCTGGTTATCATAATAAACCTTATTTCTATTCTGTTAACGGAATTATTATGTATCCATTATTACTGCAAGCGCATCTGGCGTTACTGTTAATTAGCTTGTTAAGTTTTGCTTTACGTACATTTTGGGCGATTAAAGGCTCTGAATATATTAACAATGTGCTGTTATTTAAGATTCATAAAGTACTTAACCTAGTGCTTATTTTATCTGGCTTAGCTTTATGTGTGACGATCAATCAATATCCATTTATCGATGGCTGGGTAACTGAGAAGTTTGTGTTGTTATTTGCTTATGTCGGGTTTGCGATGTTGGCCTTTAAGCCGAAGATGAATTTAAAACTGCGTCAGTTTTGCATCGGGGTAACTATGGTGTTTTTTGTGATGATTTTTTATATCGCTAAAACTAAAGTGGCGTTATTTATTTAAAAGCTTGATTCTGTTATTGATGAATATCGATAATTAATGAAAAAAATGGCACCTACTTCGGTGCCATTTTTATTGCGGTATTTTGAGCAGTATTCTTTTTCAGAATTTGGTTACAGAGATTTATACTGAGCTTTTAAGCTGATTTTTATCAACCGTGTTCTTACTGAAAAAATAGTGTCCAAGCACCGAGGTAAATAATAGCAATGCCAGTATTAGCAATGGCGTATTACCAAAGCGGTTAAACGGTGTTGTCCCTTGATATGGGATGACATCAACACGTAATACCGCTTTTTTGAATTGTGCGATACGACCAGCTTCTTTACCTTGGGCATCATATACCGCTGTAATACCGGTATTGGTACTGCGGAGCACGGGGCGTTGGAATTCAAATGCCCGCATGCGTGCGATCTCTAAATGTTGATCCGGACCAATAGACGTACCAAACCAAGCGTCGTTACTGACCGTTAAAATAAAGCCGGTATCAGCTTTTACGGTATTCACTAAGGTTTGGTTGAAGGCTATCTCGTAGCATATTGCTGTGGCTATATGGACGTTACTGGCGGCTAAGTTTAGCTGTTCTTCACCACCACGTTGAAATGATGACATCGGCAAGTTGAATAATGGTGCAATTGGTCTTAACAGATCTTCAAACGGGACGAATTCTCCAATTGGTAACAGCTTATTCTTGTAATAACGGTCATTTACTGGCGAGTGGTTGGCATCTTGTTCAGGCGTACCAAGTACGATCACTGCATTGTAATATTCATCAATATTGTCTACGCGTTGATAGTTAATAATGCCGGTAATAAGCGTGGTATTGGTTTCACGCATTAATTCGGCTACATATTCCAAATAATTTTTTACTTGGAATTCTAATGCTGGGATCGCTGATTCTGGCCAGATGATAATATCTGCATCGGTATTGTCTAAACTGAGTGCTAAGTATTGATTGAGGATCTCTGCGCGTTTTTCTGGTAACCATTTTTCATCTTGATCAGTATTACCTTGCACTAAGGCGATTGATTTTACGGCTTCTGGCGTTGTCCATTGCAGGCCTTTTAAAGACACCGCTGAGATCACGATAACGGTAATTACCAGCGCGGGTAGCACTAACTTACGTTCACGGTAAGCATAATACAAGCTAGCGGTTATCAAGCAAACAGCCGCTGTGACGCCTTCAACACCGAGTATTGGCGCGAAACTAACGAGAGGGGTATCCATCTGGCTATAACCAAATTGCAGCCAAGGAAAGCCGGTCATGATCCAACCACGTAACCAATCTGTGATTAACCATATAGTTGGGAAAGCCACAAAGTAGCGTAGTAACGCCGAATGTGAGGTAAAACGATTAAGTAGATAAGCACAAAGCGCTGGGTATATAGCAAGATAAGCACATAATAGTACCACTAGTAATGCCGCTACAGGCACAGGCAAACCACCAAAGTCTAAGATACTTACTGCAATCCAATGAAGACCGGCAACGAAGAATCCAAGTCCCCACAGAAAAGCATAGCCTGCGGCGTGCTTGGCTGATTTATTGTCGAGAATAAAAAGTAGGGCAAATAATGATACGTATACGCTAATGGTGTAATCAAACGGCGCAAAAGCAAAGACGCTAAGTGCACCAGCCAGTGGCGCACTTATTTTATGAATCAGTGATTTGATAGGTTATTCCTTTGTAGCGATTTACAGCGACAAGCGGACTAACTTGCCACTGAGACGGTTAAGCGGACTCAGCTAAGCGCTCTTGCTGTGCTTCTGGTATCTTCACTTGTAGCTGAATGATACGGCGGCGGTCAGCAGAAATGACTTTAAATTGGTATCCATCAACAGTAATAATTTCGCCTTGCTCTGGTAAATGACCAAATGCATGGGCAATCATACCGCCTATGGTATCCACTTCATCATCGCTAAAGCGTGATGAGAAGTAATCATTGAAATCATCAACGGGTGTCAATGCTTGCACTGAGAATACACTTTTATTAATACGACGAATATCTTCTTGTGCCGATTCATCTTCATCGAATTCGTCTTCAATATCACCAACGATTTCTTCAAGAATATCTTCAATGGTGACAAGGCCTGACACACCACCAAATTCATCGACCACAACGGCCATATGGTAGCGTTTAGAACGAAACTCTTTGAGGAGCTTATCAACACGTTTACTTTCTGGTACAACAACGGCTGGACGTAGAATCGATGACAGTTCAAAACTATCCGACTCACCAGCAAACACAAATTTAAGCAGATCTTTGGCTAATAAGATCCCTTCGATATGATCTTTATCTTCATTGACGACCGGAAAGCGCGAGTGCGCAGAGTCAATCATGATTGGCAAAAATTCGTCTACACCTTGGCTCTTGTCGATGGTAATCATCTGTGAGCGTGGGATCATAATATCGCGTACTTTCAGTCCAGCGACTTCGAGTACACCTTCAATCATATCCTTGGTGTCTTGATCGATCAGTTCGCGATTTTCTGCATCCTGGATGACTTCTACAAGCTCTTCTCTGTTTCTCGGCTCACCTTGGAATAATTGAGAAAACTTTTCAAAAAACCCTTTTTTTGATGAACCGTTAGTCGAGTGAGGTTTGTCGTCGTTCATAGTTTGTTGTACCTAAGTTAAGTAAGGTTAATGATATTAATATTACTTTTCAGTAATATAGGGGTCTTCAAATTCGAGTTTTAGCATAATTTCGGTTTCTAGCGCTTCCATCTCGTCAGCTTCTTCATCGATAATATGATCATAGCCGAGTAAATGTAAAGTTCCATGAATAACCATGTGCGCCCAATGTGCGGTCAAAGGCTTTTGTTGCTCGAGTGCTTCACGTTCAACAACTTGTTTGCAGATGATCAAATCACCAAGCAGGTCTAATTCAATGCCTTCTGGTACTTCGAATGGAAACGACAGTACGTTGGTTGGTTTGTCTTTACCACGGTAATCGCGATTCAATTGTTGGCTTTCTTCGTTATCAACAATGCGTATAGTCACTTCGGCGCTCTCTTGAAACAGTTTAACCGCCGCATTTAGCCAAGTTGTAAATTGTAGTTCTGTTGGTAATTGCTGTTCATCTTCTGTCGCAATTTGTAAATCTAGTGTGGTATTCATTAGTCTTCATCCTTACGGGCAATGCCATTTTCAAAGTGTTCATAGGCATCGACAATTTTTGCAACAACAGGGTGGCGAACAATATCATTAGATATGAAAATGTTAAAACTGATTTCTTTAACTGGCTCAAGGACATCCATTGCATGGCGTAAACCAGATGTGATGTGCTTTGGTAAGTCTACTTGGGTAATATCGCCAGTGATCACCGCTTTGGAATTAAAGCCGATACGGGTTAAAAACATTTTCATTTGTTCAATGGTGGTGTTCTGACTTTCATCTAAAATAATAAATGCATCGTTTAATGTGCGCCCACGCATATAAGCAAGAGGTGCTATTTCTATGACATTGCGCTCAATTAAACGTTCCACTTTTTCAAAACCCAGCATTTCAAATAACGCGTCGTATAATGGCCGTAAATAAGGGTCTACTTTCTGGCTTAAATCACCGGGTAGAAAACCTAATTTTTCACCTGCTTCAACGGCTGGGCGTGTCAGTAATATACGGCGTACTTCTTGACGTTCTAATGCATCGACGGCAGCAGCTACGGCTAAATAAGTTTTACCTGTACCTGCAGGGCCAATACCAAAGGTTATATCATGGGTTAAAATATTGGCAATGTAATTGGCTTGATTGTCACTACGGGGTTTTATTATACCGCGCTTAGTCTTAATCACTGTATTAAAGCTGGCGACTTTTACAGTTGCTTCAGGTTCGACTAATCTGCATGCTTGTATTGCTAAGTGGATTTTTTCCGGTTCAATGTCGATTACTTGGCCTTTAACAGGCTGAGTCTCGACATAAAGATTACGAAGAATATCCATGCAACAATGGGCATTAACTGGGTTACCGGTAATATGGAATTGATTATTTTGATACGTAATTTCAACTTCTAAACGACGTTCTAGTTGTTTAAGGTTGTCATCAAACGGGCCACACAAATGTGCGAGCCTTGCGCTGTCGACTGGTTCTAAAAATATATCGAGCGTTGTCGTATTTTTATTCAAAATAGTCTCATTAGGCAGAGCCATTAACGATCATTAATGGCTCTAAGTCTAGCTCTTATGGGTTGAACTTAGCAACACCTAGCTCATTTGGTTGATTCGTAGTGCGTGCCAAGATCTCGCTTGGTTTAGTGTCACTACGTAGACCCATCTCATCTTCACCGCGGATGAATACACCACGGATAGAGTTAGGGAATACATCAACAATGTCGACATCAACAAAGGTACCGATGAGGTCCGGTGAACCTTCGAAGTTAACGACACGGTTATTCTCGGTGCGGCCAGTCAGTTCCATGATGTTTTTCTTCGATGGACCTTCAACTAGAATACGTTGTGTTGTGTTAACCATGTCACGACCAATTTTTTGTGACATTTGGCTAATACGCGTTTGTAGAATTTTCAAACGTTCTTTCTTTTCTTCTAACGATACATCATCAGGTAAATCTGCAGCAGGCGTACCAGGACGTGCGCTGTAGATAAAGCTGAAGCTGATATCGTATTCGATGTCTTCAATCAGTTTCATGGTATCAGCGAAGTCTTGCTTGCTTTCACCAGGGAAACCAATGATGAAATCTGAGCTCATAACTAAGCCCGGACGTGCTTTACGCAGTTTACGGATCAATGATTTATATTCAATGGCTGTATGAGCACGCTTCATCAAGGTCAAGATTCGGTCTGAACCTGACTGTACTGGTAAGTGTAAGTGTGACACCACTTCCGGTGTATCTTGATATACTTCAACGATATCGCTAGTGAACTCAATTGGATGGCTAGTGGTATAACGAATACGGTCGATACCATCAATCGCAGCAACATAACGTAACAGGTCTGCAAATGAACACATATCATTGTCGTGCATTTCACCACGGTATGCGTTGGCATTTTGACCTAGTAGGTTAACTTCACGTACACCTTGTTCTGCCAGTTGGGCTATCTCGTATAAGATATCGTCAAGTGGACGACTTACTTCTTCGCCACGAGTATAAGGTACTACGCAGAACGTACAGTATTTTGAACAGCCTTCCATAATAGAAACGAATGCAGATACACCTTCGGCACGCGGCTCTGGTAAACGGTCAAACTTTTCGATTTCAGGGAAACTAACATCAACCAGGCCTTTTTTACCGGCTTGGGCGTCGACGATCATTTCTGGTAAACGGTGCAGTGTCTGCGGACCAAATACTAGGTTTACAATCGGTGCGCGTTTTTGAATCTCAGCACCTTCTTGTGATGCGACGCAGCCACCAACCCCAATCACTAATTTTGGATTGCGTTTTTTTAGCTTTTTCCAACGGCCAAGTTGGTGGAATACTTTTTCTTGCGCTTTTTCTCTGATAGAACAGGTGTTTAATAGAAGAACATCCGCTTCCTCTGGGTTGTCAGTCAGTTCAAAACCATTTTCGGCATTTAACAAATCTGCCATTTTTGATGAATCGTATTCGTTCATCTGGCAGCCCCAGGTTTTAATGTGCAGTTTTTTACTCATTATCCACGTTGCTCTTTATTATTTATTGCTATATTCGGGTTGTGTGAGAACACACAGAAGATCGCGTATTCTACTGCCTTAATACGCTGTTGACTAGACGTTATCTGTGCTTCTATGCATAAATTTACTGTAACTTTCATTGCACAAAGCAATCATTTAGACGTAAAGCTTGGTAGAATTCTGATTCAGATAAGAATTTATCCTTAAACGGTTCAGGAAGCACGATGCAGGAATTTGATGTAATTATTGTTGGTGGTGGGATGGTCGGTGCCAGTACCGCTAATTTACTCGCACCTTCGGGACTTAAGATTGCGATAATTGAAGCGGAAGTGCCAGCTGCGTTCTCATTTGAGCAACCAATGGATTTGCGTGTATCGGCAATCAGTTTGGCCTCTCAACAGTTGCTTGTTGCGACAGGTGCTTGGAGTAACATCAGAGAAATGCGTCTTTGTCCTTACCGTCGTTTGGAAACTTGGGATCAAGGTGGTTGTGAGACTAAGTTCCATGCTAACGATATTGGTCATGATAAGTTAGGCTACATAATTGAAAATCGGGTGATCCAGTTAGGTTTGCTCGAAGCGATGAAACGGCATGAAAATGTGCAGTTAATGTGCCCAGAGAAAGTCGCCACGCTAGCGCAGTACCGCGATCACGCAGAGATCATACTGACATCAGGGGTTAAGTTACGTGCTAAGTTAGTGCTGGCCGCTGATGGTGCCAATTCAATTATTCGTCATCAGAGTAATATTGGTATTAGCAGCTGGGATTATCGTCAAAATTGTATGTTAATTAATATTGATACCGAGCAAGCACAACAAGACGTGACCTGGCAGGAGTTTTCGCCGACAGGACCAATGGCGCTATTACCGTTACCGGGTCATAAGGCATCGTTGGTTTGGTATCATCAAACGGCGCAAATCAATTATCTAAGTAAGTTATCTAACGCCGAACTGAAGAAGGAAGTTCAACAACACTTTCCTGATTTAATTGGTGAATTTGAAATTACTAATCACGGTTCATTCCCGTTAACCCGTCGTCATGCTCAGCAGTATTATAAAGGCCGAGTGGTGTTACTGGGGGATGCTGCGCATACAATTAACCCATTAGCAGGGCAGGGCGTTAATATCGGTTTTAAAGATGTGAATGTGTTATGCGAACTCATTAGAAGTGCCGTTATTGAAGGGGAAGCGTGGGATACTGAAGCGCTATTAAAACAATACCAGCGCACGAGAAGGCCAGATAACCTATTAATGCAAACCAGCATGGATCTGTTTTATTCGGTATTCAGTAATAACTCCGCGCCAATTAAGCTACTGCGTAATCTTGGACTTGCAGTCGCACAACGCGCCGGACCGTTAAAGCGTCAGGCGCTGCGCTATGCGATTGGTTTAAGTTAGCGGTTATTAACGATGACGCTTAACTTAATTTAAACTCTTTTACTTTCGCGAGTAGCTCCGTTGAGTGGCTGAGTAAGTCTTGGCTGATACTGTTTGCGTGCGTTGCTACTACCGTTGTTTCATCCGAGTGAACGGCAATCATTTCAATGTTGTGTTGAATATCAGTGGTCAGTTCTTGTTGCGTTATCGATGACTCGGTAACGGAATCGTTGAGCTGATTGATCTCCTGCATTTCCCGGGCAATTTCATTTAACATATCTGCTAATTGCGATACTTTGATCGCGCCTTCTGCCGCTGTTACTTTGGCGGTATCCATCGCAGAAAACGAGCTGTTTGATGTTTCAATCAATGAACTGACAATGGTTTGTATTTCTTTGGTTGAGTTATTGGTCTTAATCGCTAATGCTCGTACTTCTTCTGCTACTACTGCAAAACCACGACCACTTTCCCCTGCTCGAGCTGCTTCGATAGCGGCATTTAGCGCGAGTAAATTGGTCTGTTCGGAAATGGAATTAATCACCCCTAAGATTTTGGTGACGTTATTGGTTTGTTCACCCAGTAGATGCATTTTATCGACGACGTGATCAAGCTGTGTTGTCAGTATGCTTATTTCATCAATGGTGGCAGTGGCTAAAACATTACCTTTATCCGTTTGTAATGCCGCTTGTGTGGATGCTACCGTGGTCATTGTCGCTTTTGTCTTAATATCTTCAACCTGAGTCTGCATGGTCGCGATACTAGCGTTAATGGTTGCGGCTTCTTGTTTCTGTTGATTCGCCGAGTTATAGGTTTGCGTTGATGCGGTACTCAGCTTAGTTGAGATATCTTCTAATTGTTCAGCGGTATTGAGTACATGAGTCAGGCTGTAATGGAAATTACTCATCATGTAATTAAACGCGGTGACCATACGGCCAATTTCGTCATGGTTTTTGACTTCAATAAGAGTCGTGACATCTTGGGTATCACTGGCGAGTTCCATGCTGTCGGTCAGTTCGCTAATAGGCTTGAGGATAACTTTACGAATGATGAATAGGGTGAGTAGTAAACCGGCAAATAACACCACGGCTAAGATCGCACTCGAGCGTAAAATGTTTTGTTGTACTTGTTGGTAGAAGTGGGTCAGGGAGTATTCGAGTCTGACTGCGCCGAGTACATCGCCTTCTTTGGCATTGTGACAAGCTGTGCAATCAGTACCACGGTAATTTTTTGATGCGATAAGAGGTTTGGTGATTAATAGCGTTTCACCTTCTGGCGTGCTAATAACTTGGGTGATATCTTCACCTGCAAGTGCGCGGCGGTCAAAGTCATCTTTGATTTGCTCGCTGGCTAAGCCTGGACCATACAGCTGATTAACCTTATCTGCTCTGACGATACGGATATCGGCAATGTTATCGTTCTCTAGCATTTTGTGACGCAAGGTTTCACGTTGACCGATACTGCCAGTGAGCATCATGGTATTTAAACTATCGAAGTAAGTATCAGCTTGCTCATGGGCTTGTTGTTCTAAAATAGATAAAACCAAGGCTGTTTCTTGCTTACTTTGTGATAACGCTGAAATCGCGAGGATCAGGATAAACAGACTGCTCAATGCGAGGTTTATTTTTTTAGCTATAGAGACATTTTTTAACATTGTTTCTTCCCATCTGAAACCAACCAAAATAGATCAACCACTTACTGATCATCATTGGTATTTTAATTCTACTGTTATTAGTAGGGTTAATCGTAACAAATTAATGTTGGTACAGATAGGATATCGGCCAAAAGAGGTATTTTCTTAGCGCAAATGTAAAAAATAAGTTAATTAAGTGGAATGTAAGGATATGACTAACTGATAGTGACAATGAGGGGGAATAAAATTTGCGTAATAATGACATTCATCTTTAAAATGCTGAATTTAGAATTTAGAATTTAGAATTTAGAATTTAGCAGAGGTATTAAAGGGGGGAAGTAAATTAGAAAAAGTGGCAGGGATATGAGGATTTGAACCTCAGAATCCCGAGATCAAAACCCGGTGCCTTACCGCTTGGCGATATCCCTACAAATCTTTCTACAGCATGGCTGTATTGTGCAATAAAACATGGTGCGGAAGGAGAGACTTGAACTCTCACACTTTGCAATACTAGAACCTAAATCTAGCGCGTCTACCAATTCCGCCACTTCCGCAATGTTTTATTTTAAAATAAGAATGGTGGCCATGACGGGACTTGAACCTGTGACCCCAGCATTATGAATGCTGTGCTCTAACCAGCTGAGCTACATGGCCATTCTTACTTTTTTTTCATTCTACCCGTATAAATACGAATAAAATAAAAGTGGCAGGGATATGAGGATTTGAACCTCAGAATCCCGAGATCAAAACCCGGTGCCTTACCGCTTGGCGATATCCCTACAATTCTTCATACAACCGAAGTCGTACTTAAAGCATGGTGCGGAAGGAGAGACTTGAACTCTCACACTTTGCAATACTAGAACCTAAATCTAGCGCGTCTACCAATTCCGCCACTTCCGCACAATATTCTTTATCTTTACAAGGTTGGTAGTATTGAATGGTTAGAGTTCAATAAACCTTATAAAGTTAACACTGACCGAAGTCTGTGTTGGTATATGGCAGGGATATGAGGATTTGAACCTCAGAATCCCGAGATCAAAACCCGGTGCCTTACCGCTTGGCGATATCCCTACAATCTGTTCATGAACATTACTTATTACTAAGTAAGTCATGTTAAAGCATGGTGCGGAAGGAGAGACTTGAACTCTCACACTTTGCAATACTAGAACCTAAATCTAGCGCGTCTACCAATTCCGCCACTTCCGCACAATATTCTTTGTATTTATAAACTTGGTAGTGTTAAACAAATTAATGTGTAACAGCGTTTATAAATTTAACAATCCGCTAATAATAGCCAATCGTTTATATAATGGCAGGGATATGAGGATTTGAACCTCAGAATCCCGAGATCAAAACCCGGTGCCTTACCGCTTGGCGATATCCCTACAATTCGAATTAAGATGGTGGCCATGACGGGACTTGAACCTGTGACCCCAGCATTATGAATGCTGTGCTCTAACCAGCTGAGCTACATGGCCATCTTAAATCGCATTCCGACTAGCAGTTAACTGTTTCGTTGGAACGGGGCGCATTATGCTAATTACAGCGATATTCGTCAACTGTTTTTTAGTATAAAAACATATTTTGCTGCACCTGTTGAAATTCTGTACTAATCCTGTTGTCACTCTATGCTATTTGTAGAAAAAGTGCAAACGTGGATAATTCAACATTGCTAAAGAGGATTGCGAATTATTTAACGATTTGATCTGTATTTCATTATTTTAACTAATGCCTCATTGTTTCTAGGCAAATAGCGTTGCGACTAAGCATAAAAATAAAAAACGCCGGCTATTGCCAGCGCTTATTGTGCTTACTCTAAAGTTAAGCTAATTTTTTAGCTTAACTTTCTTAAGTCGCTTAGCTTAAGTGCAATTATACGTTGAAACGGAAATGTACCACATCACCATCTTTAACGATGTAATCTTTACCTTCTAGACGCCATTGACCTGCGGTCTTAGCGCCTGCTTCACCTTTATTTTCGATGAATGCAGCATAAGGGATAACTTCTGCGCGGATGAAGCCTTTCTCGAAGTCAGTATGGATCTTGCCCGCTGCTTGTGGTGCAGTTGCGTTTACTGGAATCGTCCATGCTCGTACTTCTTTAACGCCTGCAGTGAAATAAGTTTGCAGTGTTAGTAGCTCGTAACCTGCACGAATTACACGGTTAAGACCCGGTTCTTCGATACCCATGTCTTCCATGAACTCTGCTCGTTCTTCATCTTCAAGTTCAGCGATGTCTGATTCCATTGATGCACAGATAGCAACAACGACTGCATTTTCTGTTGCAGCAAGTTCACGTACTGAATCTAAGAATGCGTTATCTTCAAAGCCATCTTCAGCAACGTTGGCAATGTACATTGTTGGTTTTAGCGTTAAGAAATTCATGTATTCAATTGCAGCAACTTCTTCTTTAGATAGTTCTAAAGAACGGATCATTTCGCCTTCACCAAGGTGAGCCATGATTTTTTCAATCACTGGTACTTCAAATTTAGCGTCTTTATCGCCGCCTTTGGCTTTTTTAGCTAAGCGTAACACTGCGCGTTCACAGCTGTCTAGATCGGCTAGTGCAAGTTCAGTGTTGATGATTTCGATGTCATCTAATGGTGAGATTTTGTTGTTGACGTGAATGATGTTGTCATCTTCAAAACAACGTACAACATGACCAATTGCGTCTGTTTCACGGATGTTCGCTAGGAATTTATTACCTAGACCTTCACCTTTTGATGCGCCTGCTACTAAGCCTGCGATATCAACGAATTCCATCGTAGTTGGCAATACACGTTCAGGGTTTACGATCGCAGATAATGCATCTAAACGCTTATCTGGCACTGGAACCACACCGGTATTTGGCTCAATTGTGCAGAATGGGAAGTTGGCAGCTTCGATACCAGCTTGTGTTAATGCATTAAATAGTGTTGATTTACCTACGTTTGGTAAGCCTACGATACCGCATTTAAAACCCATGTTATTTACCTTATTTGCTATGACACTAAAATTGGTACATACAAGTAATGATGTTAGTTGTATGTGTTAAATTGTTTGTTTTTATTAACTATTGTGCTTTAAATGTATGTAAGCGACTCATCGCTTTAATCATGCCATCTTTAGCTAAAACATCGATACAGCGCACTGCTTCATCAATCGCTGCATCCATTTGTTCTTGTTCTATCTTTTGTGCTTTGCCAAGTACATAACCGGTTACTTGTTCTTTGCTACCGGGATGGCCAATGCCTATGCGCAAACGGAAAAATTCTTTGCTGTTGGCCATTTTACTTATAATGTCTTTCAGACCATTATGGCCACCGTGGCTACCGCCTTGTTTAAACTTAGCCACGCCTGGTGGTAAATCTAACTCATCATGAACCACTAAAATTTCGGTTACATCTATCTGGTAAAACTTGGCAATCGCAGCGACTGATTTACCACTTAAATTCATGAATGTGGTTGGTACAAGTAAGCGCACATCTTGGCCTGCCACATTGATGCGGGCTGTATAACCAAAATATTTTGCTTCTTCACGTAATTGCGTGTTGTGCCACTTTGCTAATTCGTTAATAAACCAAGCACCGGCATTATGACGTGTGCGGCTGTATTCTTGTCCTGGATTAGCCAGGCCGACAATTAAACGAATGTCGTTGCTCATGGTATACCTATATTACTGTAATGAGTGCTTAATGAGTGTTCGAGTGAATCGAACCTTACCCATTGGATAAAAAACGCGCTATTTTACCTTGTGTGAGCGCAAAGCTCAACTGGCGGATGAGTCAAAGGCTGCATTGTGGGTCGCGACGTTGAAAAACTGAGGTTATATAGCACTAGAAATTGAGGTTAATAGAACTAAAAAACCGAGCCTGGCGTACCAAACTCGGTTTTATTGCATTGCTTAAATTTTAGTTACCGAACTATTTTTTAATTATTTAAAAACGATTCAAAAAGTAGTCTAAATTATTTAAACATTGCAGATATTGATTCTTCGTTGCTAACGCGGCGAATTGATTCAGCAAGCATAGGGCTTAAGCTTAATACGCGTACGTTCGGCATAGCAGCAACTTCAGGAGATAATGGAATAGAATCCGTTACAATGATCTCATCAATGCAAGAACCACGTAGGTTTTCTACTGCGTTACCTGAGAATACTGGGTGAGTCGCGTAAGCAAATACACGTTTCGCGCCATTTTTCTTTAATGCAACAGCGGCTGCACATAAAGTACCGCCAGTATCGATCATGTCATCAACTAGGATGCAATCACGGTCTTTAACGTCACCAATAATGTGCATTACTTGTGCTACGTTTGCTTTTGGACGACGTTTGTCGATAATCGCAAGGTCAGCTTCGTCAAGTAATTTAGCGTTAGCACGTGCACGTACAACACCACCGATATCAGGAGATACGATAACTGGGTTTTCAAGATTTTTTTCTTGCATATCAGCTAATAATACTGGCGTACCAAATACATTATCAACAGGTACATCGAAGAAACCCTGAATTTGTTCAGCATGTAGATCAACCGTTAATACGCGGTCAACACCAACACTTGAAAGGAAATCAGCTACAACTTTTGCTGTAATTGGCACACGAGAAGAACGTACACGACGATCTTGACGAGCATAACCAAAGTAAGGAATAACAGCAGTAATACGACCAGCAGATGCACGACGCATCGCATCAACCATAACGATCAGTTCCATTAGGTTGTCGTTAGTTGGTGCACAAGTTGATTGTAGGATGAAGATATCTCCACCACGTACATTTTCTTCAATTTCAACGCTAATTTCGCCATCGCTAAAGCGACCAACTTTGGCTTTACCAAGTTGGATGAAAAGGCGTTCAGCAACTTTTTGAGCTAGTTCTGGTGTAGCGTTACCAGCAAAGAGTTTCATGTCGGGCACGGTGTAACCTCAGGTAATCGATGTATTTGGCTGGGATATAATTATACTCCTAAACAGCGAACTGTTTAGTAGAGATCCCCAGCATTAATCTCTTAGAATTTGGTAACAACTTATTTAACAGATATTCGGTACTGAACTAAAGTTTAAACCTGTCTTTCTAAGTCATGCAATAGTGGCGATTTATTTAAGCCCTTCGCAAGATAAATTTGCATGTTTTTAGGCGCGTTAGCTAATGCGGCTAATGCGGCAGACTTAGTTTTAAATTCAGAGAAAACACAGCAACCGGAACCTGTCAGTCGAGATGGCGCACATTTTAGCAACCACTCTAATGCTTTTGCAACCTCGGGATGACGTTTTTTCACAGTTGGTTCAAAGTCATTTTTCCATTCGTCTCGTAACAACTGATTCAGCGGGCGTTTTGGCGTATCACGGATCAGTTCTGGATCGGAAAATAATTTTGCCGTGTTGACGTGTGTGTCAGGTACGACAATAAGATAATACTGCTCTTCCACCTCTATTGGGGTAATCTCTTCACCAATCCCTTCGGCGAACGCGGCATGGCCACGAACAAACACGGGTACGTCGGCTCCGAGCTTAAGACCAATCGCAGCGAGTTGTTCTTCATCAAGGTTTAATTTCCAAAGCTGATTAAGTGCGACTAAGGTTGTTGCTGCGTCTGAAGAGCCACCGCCTAAACCTCCGCCCATAGGCAGGTTTTTGGTTAAGGTAATATCAGCCCCGAGAGGTAATGATGAATGTGTTTTCAAAACCATAGCAGCTTGATAGATGATATTGTCGGTTAGCGGGACACCAGGGATCGCTGGGGTAATGGTGATGCGATCACTCAGATTTGGACTGATAGCTAACTCATCGCCGATATCAACAAACTGAAATAAGGTTTGCAGTTCGTGGTAGCCATCGGGGCGACGGCCGTTAATATACAGAAATAAATTCAGTTTTGCAGGGGCTGACCAATGGCTAATCTTGTGTTGCATTTAATTTCCAGTTTCGAGTCGTGATTTTTATACGCAGGTCGTCTTGTTTGATGACTATATTTTTCGGTAACCAAATAGAATCGATTAATTGATACTTAGTATAACTGATGTGCCAGCCAAGTGGATGATTAGCTTGAGTTACACGGCCGTAATTGTCGAGTTGCACATCGTCAGTTAATGGATCGCCAAGGATCCAAGCGCGTAACTCATTCACCGGTATCGGTATCGGACTGAGCTGGTTAATCAAGGTTTGAGTATTTTGATCTTGGTATTGGCGATCATCATCGAGAATAAGGGTTGAAATGTTATCACTGCGTTTGATAGTGAGCACGTGAATACCAAAAGGACCGGTTAGATTGATATTAAAGTCTTGGGTCAACTGCTGCCAGTTTAACGTTGCGGAATTACGGTCATCGGGGGTGATAAAAGCGATCTGCCCTTGCAGTTGCCAAGTTTGTATCGATTGTAATTGTACTTGGTGTTGCTGCCATAATTGCTGCGGGCTACCAATAGGCGCTGGTAATTGTGTGGTGGTACTACAAGCATTTAAGAATACGCTGAGAATAACAATGTAAATAGAACGCTGAAATGTCATAAGATACTCAAAAAAATAAACTAATGATGATAAAGAGCAAGCATGGGCTTATAAAAACAGATATGCATGGTTTTGTCACTTTAAAAATTCATACTTTTTGCGTAGAATGGCCTCCTTATCTATTTTTACAACTATTCACTGTAAGTAATACATGACTCTGTTAGCACTTGGTATAAATCATAATACGGCACCTGTATCACTTCGTGAAAAGGTAGCTTTTTCACCAGACAATATTGAGGATGCCTTTGCCAGCATTATGGCCGACGGCATCGTCTCGGAAGCGGTGATTGTGTCAACCTGTAATCGTACTGAAATATATTGCAAAATTGAGCAAGGCTTACCCGAACGTGTCACCCAATGGTTAGTTGATTTCCACCATCTGCCTGCAGATGAATTAGCCTCTTGTACCTATCGTTATTATGATGCCGATGCTGTGCATCATCTGATGCGTGTTGCGGGTGGTTTAGATTCACTGGTATTAGGTGAACCGCAAATTTTAGGTCAGATAAAACAATCTTTTGCCAAAGCCAAACAGTTGAGCAGTGTTTCTCAAGTACTTGATAAACTATTCCAAAAAACTTTTACTGCTGCAAAACGGGTACGCACCGAAACCGAAATTGGTGCCAATGCGGTCTCCGTGGCCTTTGCTGCGGTAAGTTTAAGTAAACATATCTTTGATGACTTATCGAAAACCCGAGTATTGCTGATTGGTGCAGGTGAAACTATTGAGTTGGTTGCGACCCATCTGGCCGAGCAAAATGTCTCGGAAATGATGGTTGCCAATCGTACCGTTTCCCGCGCACAAGCGTTGGGTGAAAAGTTTGGTGCAACAACGTTCACACTTGAAGAGATCCCACAGCATTTACACAATGCTGATATTGTTATCAGTTCAACCGCGAGTCCGTTACCGATTATTGGTAAAGGTATGATTGAAAGTGCGCTCAAACAACGTAAGCAAAAACCGATCTTTTTGGTTGATATTGCCGTACCACGGGATATTGAAGAAGAAGTCGGAGAGTTAGGTAATGCCTATCTTTATACCGTCGATGATCTACAAGGTATTATCGAACAGAATAAAGAAGCACGTCAAGATGCGGCGCAGCAAGCTGAATACATTATCACTGAAGAAACCGAGCTATTTTCAGAATGGATAGCATCACTATCCAGTGTTGATTCAATTAAAGAATACCGCACTGCGGCCATGGCTGAAAAAGATATATTACTCGAACGCGCTATTGCAGCGATGCAAAACGGCACTGACTGTGAACGCGTACTAACAGAATTAGCCAATAAATTAACCAATAAACTCATCCATGCACCAACACAAGCCTTGGTTAGTGCAGGTAAACGTAAGCAAGATGACGAATTGTTATTAGTGCGTCGTGTTGTCGGTCTTGAATAACAGCCACTTCCTTAAATAAACCGTTGGTAATTGTCTTTATCGATTAACAACGGCTTCGTCTATTTCAAATTGTTTGGCATATATTTGCTATATCCAAGGTAAATGTTCGGAAAGCAATCGACTATTTCCTTACATATAGGTATCCTTGCCGATCACAACAAAGAAATAATTCATATCCAATTGCTGAAGCCGCCTATGTCAGACTTCAGTGATCTATTTAACGGTAATACGAGAGTAAAGATGAAAGCATCGATCATTACAAAATTAGAAGCCTTAATCGAACGTCATGAAGAAGTTCAAGCATTATTAAGTGAACCAGCGATCATCAGTGATCAGGACCGTTACCGTGCCTTAACTAAAGAATACGCGCAATTAGAAGAGTTAGTTTCTTGCTTTAAAGAATATCAAGAAGCAAAAGAAGATTTTGAATCAGCAGAAGAGATGCTCAAGGATGAAGATCCTGATATGCGTGAAATGGCTGTTGAAGAATATAAAGAAAGCAAAGCAACCGTTGCCCGTATCAGTGATGAACTAGAAGTTTTACTGTTACCACGCGATCCAAATGACAGTAATAACTGTTTCTTAGAGATCCGTGCTGGTGCTGGTGGTGATGAAGCGGCAATCTTTGCGGGCGACCTTTACCGCATGTACAGCCGCTATGCTGAGAAAAAAGGCTGGCGCTTATCTATTATGAACTTAAGCGACAGTGATCAAGGCGGTTACAAAGAAGTTATCGTGAAGATGGAAGGTGACGCAGTATTCGGCACCATGAAGTTTGAATCAGGTGGTCACCGTGTACAACGTGTACCAGAAACTGAATCACAAGGTCGTATCCATACTTCAGCTTGTACTGTTGTGGTTATGCCTGAAGTGCCAGAGTCAGAAGCGATTAGCATTAATACTGCCGATCTTAAAGTCGATACTTTCCGTGCATCAGGCGCGGGTGGTCAGCACGTAAATAAAACCGATTCTGCTATCCGTATTACCCACATTCCAACGGGTACTGTGGTTGAGTGCCAAGACGAACGTTCACAGCATAAAAACCGTGCCCGTGCGATGTCTATTCTACAAGCGCGTATTCAAGCGGCTGCCGATGAAGTTGTGCGTCTTGAAGAAGAAAGTACTCGTCGTAGCCTAGTCGCAAGTGGTGATCGTTCTGAACGTATTCGTACTTATAATTACCCGCAAGGCCGTGTGAGTGATCACCGCATCAACTTAACGCTTTACCGTCTAAACGAAGTGATGGAAGGTGAGTTAGATGTATTGATCCAACCTATCACTCAGGAACATCAAGCAGATCTGTTAGCGGCACTTGCTGAAGCAGACTAGGTGTATCGAGTACTGTGAAAACAATTGCACAAATACTGCAGTGGGCTGTCAAACAGCTCACTGACAGCGAAAGCCCGAAACTTGATGCTGAAGTCATCCTGTGTTTTCTATTAGAGAAAGATCGCAGTTATCTTTTCGCTTGGGATGACAAAGTGTTGGATGATGACATTATCAGCCGTTTTTCTGCACTTATCTGCCGTCGTCAGGCGGGTGAACCTGTCGCTCATATTCTTGGTTACCGTGAGTTTTGGTCATTAGAATTAGAAGTCTCTGCTGATACCTTAATTCCAAGACCAGATACCGAAGTATTAGTCGAACAAGCCCTTGCTTGTATGCCGACATTTGCTTGTCAGGTATTAGATTTAGGTACGGGTACTGGTGCGATAGCACTGGCACTTGCATCGGAATCGCCACAGGCAACTGTAACTGCTGTTGAGTATAATCAAGCTGCGGCGGCATTGGCACGTCGCAATGCTCAACGCTGTGGGCTTGATGTTGAGATATTGCAAGGTAGCTGGTTTGAACCTTTAGGGCGTGAACAACGTTTTGATGTGATCGTCAGTAACCCGCCTTATATTGAGGAACATGATCCCCATCTCGCAATGGGCGATGTGCGTTTTGAACCGTTAACGGCATTAGTCGCTGACGAAGATGGCCTTGCTGATCTTAAACATATTATTAGCCACGGTTATCCGTTCTTAAATGTTGGTGGTTGGTTACTCGTCGAACATGGCTTTGAACAAGGTGCTGCGGTACGTGATTTATTTACCGCCGCGGATTACCATCAGGTTATTACTTATAAAGATTATGGTAATAACGATCGTATTACTGTCGGACAACGAAAAGAAGCTTAATCATGGATATTGTTATTCCGTTACATCTTGCGACGCTATTATTAAGCGTGGTGATGTACTTTGTAAATTTTGCCTTCAGCGTGAAGCAATCCCCTTATCTTGAGCATGCTGGGTTTATTAAATCACGTCAGGTAATCGATATGCTCACCGTAATGATGATTGCCTTAGTGTGTATGGTATCGGGTCGTGTACCGTTTGTAGATACGGTGATGACCGAAAAATTAATCTCGACACTGGCCATCGCTTTTATGATGTTTATGTCACTACAGCAAGCTAAGAATCTATTTTTCCGCTGTTTTGCATTTGCAGGTAGTATTGGTTGGTTATTTTATGTCTATTCACTCGCCGTTAACGGCGAAGCATATTTGCTGAGGTAGTAATGGAATTTGATGCAAATGAAGTGCTGACAGAAACAGAATCGACAGACACAGAACAGCTCGAAGCGCTAGATAATAGCGCCATTGATAGTGAGCAGCTCGACGAATATGATGATGAGCTCGCAGAAGAAGTACTGATGATTGACAATGTCATGCTCGCAACACTATCAGCCATCGAGGTGATAACGGAGAAACCGTTACTCGAAGAGGCGATTGTTGAATTGGATGGTTTGATTGAACTCATCGAAGTCGACATGCAAGGCTTTACCTGTGACGTTGAAAAGCGTGACCAGTTATTATATTTGTTTTATCAGCAACTTGGTTTTGCAGGTAATTGGCGTAAGTGGCTAGAACTCGACAGTGTATTACTGCATAAAGTGATTAGTAGTCGTAATGGTGTGCCGCTGTCATTGGGTACGGTATTCATGTATTTTGCTGAGCATTTTGCAGTCGAAGTCAAAGGCATATTATTCCCAGGTCAATTCGTATTGCGTTTTGGGTGTGAAAAAACAGCGATTTATGTAGATCCTGCTGATGGCCAAGTACTGAGTCGTCATAAGTTACAAGTATTGTTACGTGGTATCGAAGGTAACCATGCTTTGTTAACGGATGATGATTTGTTAGAAGCTAACAATGAAATGCATTATCTGCGCTTATTACAAGTATTAAAAGCGGCGTTAATTCGTGATGAACATTTTTCGTATGCATTACGTTGTATCGATTTAATTTTAGAACTTGAACCTGATGAACCGTATGAGATCCGCGATCGTGGCTTCTTATTGCAGCAACTCGATTGTAAAAAATTAGCTGGCGAAGACTTCGCTTATTTTATTGAGCAATGCCCAGACGATCCGATCACGCGAGTATTAAAAGCACAAGTTGAAGAACTTGCTGTCGCCAATGATACGATTCATTAATATTAACTGATTTGAAATAGACTCTTTAAGGTAACAATTATGAATGCAAAAATAGTAAAAATTGGTAATGATATTATTTGTGCCAACGATCTACCATTTGTGTTATTTGGTGGTATCAATGTATTAGAAGACGAACTATCGACTCTACGCGCTGTAGAAGCGTATAAGACGGTGACTGATAAACTGGGTATCCCTTTTGTATTTAAAGCGTCTTTTGATAAAGCTAACCGTTCAAGTATCCACTCATTCCGTGGTGTGGGCATGGAAAAAGGCCTAAACATTTTCAAACGTGTTAAAGCTGAATTCAATGTGCCAATCATTACGGATATCCATACTGAAGCACAATGCCAACCGGTTGCTGATGTTGTTGACGTGATCCAATTACCGGCTTTCCTTGCTCGCCAGACAGATTTAGTGCAAGCAATGGCGGCAACAGGCGCTGTGATTAATATTAAGAAACCACAGTTCATGTCTCCACATCAAGTGGGTAATATCGTTGATAAGTTCGCGGAATGTGGTAACGAACAGGTGATTATATGTGAGCGTGGCCATTGCCATGGTTACGATAACCTTATTGTTGATCCATTAGCCTTTGGCGTAATGAAAGAACTAACACAAGGTACGCCAATCATCTTAGACAGCACCCATGCAACGCAACAGCGTGATGCCGGTAGTGCTGCGTCTGGTGGTCGTCGTAAACAAGTACCTGAATTGAGCTACGCTGGTTTAGCGACCGGTATTGCAGGTCTATTCATTGAAGCACATGAAAACCCAGCACAAGCGCGTTGTGATGGTCCTTCAGCATTACCATTTGCTAAGTTAGAAGCATTTTTAGCGCAAGCAAAAGCGATTGATGATGTGGTAAAGAGTTTTACTGCGATTGATATTGATTAATTTTAGGCATAAAAAAAGCGCTGTAATAATACAGCGCTAAAAAACCGTTGACTGATAATACAAGTGTATTAAGAATAGCGTCAAAGGTTTGAAAATAAGTAATTTCTACTTAAAGGCCTAAACCAAAAAGTTTAAGCAAACAAACACAACATTACATAACAAAGACTAACTTATATAAATAATACTAATTAACGAAAATCAGTAGAAATAAGTATTAGGTCCTATATACATACGCGCACTATAGTTATGTTCTGGCAATCTGGCAATTGACAAATTATAATGTTTCGCATTAGTTTTTCTCATCTAACTGGACACCACCATGTCACGCAGACTTCCGCCCTTAAATTCGCTACGTGTTTTCGAAGCCGCCGCTAGACATTCTAGCTTTACACGCGCTTCTGAAGAGCTTTACGTGACGCAAGCCGCTGTTAGCCACCAAATTAAAGCACTTGAAGAGTATTTGGGCATTAAATTATTTCGTCGTCAAAACCGTGCGTTGTTTTTAACGGAAGAAGGCCAGAGTTATTTTCTTGATATTAAAGATACTTTTTCTTCATTAGTGGATGCGACTGAGCGTTTATTAGCCAGAGGGGCGAAAGGGTCGTTGACGGTTAGTCTACAGCCTAGCTTTGCGATCCAATGGTTAGTGCCGCGGTTATCTTTATTTTCAGATCTATATCCCGATATTGATGTGCGTATTAAAGCCGTTGATATGGATGATGGTTCGCTGACTGATGATGTCGATGTGGCTATTTATTATGGTCGGGGTAAGTGGAAAGATTTACATGCAGAGAAATTGCATACTGAATACTTAGTCCCGGTTTGCTCACCACGACTACTGCAAAATGGCACTAAACCACTAAAAACGCCAGGTGACTTAAAATTACACACGTTATTGCATGATACATCGCGCCGTGATTGGACTGCTTGGTTTAAACAAACCAATATTACCGATATTAATGTTAACCAAGGGCCTATCTTTAGTCATACCTCAATGGTATTGCAAGCGGCGATACACGGCCAAGGTGTCGCACTCGGGCACAGTGTGTTGGCACAGCCTGAAATTGATGCGGGTCGTTTGGTTCGGCCTTTTAGTGAAGTATTAGTGAGCAAGAACGCGTATTACGTGGTTTGTCGTGAAGAACAAGATGAATTGGGTAAGATTGTGGCATTCCGTGACTGGATGTTGTCACTCGTAGAAGAAGAGCAACAAGACTTTGTAGACAATTAATTTGTCTTGAAGGCATGAAACCCTTGGTGTTATATCGCCAAGGGTTTAGACTGTGCGACTTTTGTATGCAAACCACTTCAAGATACTCGGTATTCTGCACTGGTTTGTGTATATTTTATATATTTAGTAGTCTCGGTATTGTATCTATACTGAGTGTATCGTCAGCTATGTTGATGACGAAAATGAGGTTATTAGAAAATGAATGGTATTTTATTATATTGCCGCCCTGGTTATGAAAAAGAATGTGCTGCTGAGATCCAAGCACGAGCGACTGCCATGGAGGCGTATGGTTTTGCTAAAGTAACGCTGAATTCGGGTTATGTTGTGTTTGAATGTCACTCTGCTGACGATGTCGATACAATCGCGAAAAAATTACCACTTTCATCATTGATCTTTGCTCGTCAAATGATTGCACTGCATGCGCGTGTTGATGATATGCCACTTTACGATCGTGTTAACCCTGTGGTTGCCGCTTGTGAGGGTATTGAAGGCATGGGTGAGCTACGGGTAGAAATGCCTGATACCAATGAAGGTAAAGAGCTTTCTAAATTTTGTCGTAAGTACACAGTGCCACTACGTCAATCATTGCGTAAAGCCGATCACTTATTAGCAAAAGAAAATAAAAACCGTCCAGTACTGCACGTATTCTTCATTGATAACGTGAGTGTTTATATCGGTTACTCATATAGCTTTAACAATTCGCCATTACCTATGGGTATTATGCGTCTTAAGTTCCCATCGAAAGCGCCAAGCCGCTCGACATTGAAACTGGAAGAAGCATTTCATACCTTCATCCCTGCAGATCAGTGGGATCGACGTATCGGTGGTGCAATGCGCGCGGTTGATTTAGGTGCTTGCCCTGGTGGTTGGACGTATCAGTTAGTGCAACGCAGTATGTTTGTTGTGGCGATTGATAACGGTGCTATGGCTGAGAGCCTGATGGAAACTGGTCAAGTTAAGCATTACGAAGAAGATGGTTTTAAATATGAGCCAGCTAAAACGACGATTGCTTGGACTAACCGTAAGTTAAACGGTAACAAGATTAAGGTTCCTGAGAACCCACCAGTTGATATGCTGGTATGTGACATGATTGAGAAACCTGAACGTGTTGCACGTCTAATGTGTAAGTGGTTATTGAATGCATGGTGTAAAGAAGCTATCTTTAACCTTAAGCTACCATTAAAACGTCGTTATCATACACTTGAAGATTGCTTAGAGATTTTGGATAAGCAACTGGATGACCGTTTTGTTATTCAAGCTAAACATCTTTATCATGACCGTGATGAAGTGACTGTCCATGTAGCTTGGTCACACTTCATTCCTGACGATAAAAAAGCCTGATAAAATCATAACGGTAATATAGATATATTACCGTTTCTAAAAGCCATTAAATATCACTGCGGTGAACTATTTAATGGCTTTTTTTTATGATTGATCCCTATCCCTATTTAAAGCGATATCTAAAGTAGAGTAGTGGATCTTCACCGCGAACTTTAATCCCAATAATTGCTCCCTCTATCCCCATATTATAATAAGCTTCGTGTTGTAACATACCATTGGATTTAAACTTGGTTTTTAGCGTCACACGTTCGTAATCGAGTAACAGATAAGGGCTCCGTTTCAAACTGTAATGTAAGTTTAAACTCAATTTACCGATATCTTTAAGCCGAGGAATAAACAGTCGGGTAATGTCGGGATCAATCCACATATTTAGCAGCTGGAGTTTAGCGGTACGCTTACGTTTACGCTTGCTTTTTTTGACAACAAGTAAAGGCTGTTTTAATTCGAACCTAGGTGTGGCGTCTGTTGTAACTGATGGCTGGTTTTGCGTTTGATAGTTCGAAAAATATTGATTTGAAACATCTGTCCCTAGGTTATTTTCTGTGGCCAAACTAGATCGACTTAATAGGCTCATTAAGAGTAAGGCAAAGAGACAGTTAGATAACATATATCACCAACGCGGCTGATGAAAACTTAACTATAGCTCGGTATGGATAAATTACTAGGTTAGATCATGATTGTCATGTGCGGGTTTATGCATAGATATGTGTGACGAGGAGGGGTTGTAAGTAGAAATAGCAGTTACTCAGCATATCGAATGCTAAGCAACTGAATGATAGAATGAGTATACACATCAAGAATAGTACTCATTCATTGCTCACAAAGCTTTAAAGGCGTTCTAAGATAGCTTGTGTGAAGTCTGTTGTTCCGTGCGTACCACCCAGATCATATGTTGTTCTGTCACCTGATTCGATCACATCGCGTACTGCGTTACGAATGTTATCTGCTTGGGTTTTCATTTCAAGGTATTCTAGCATTTGAATTGACGCTAAGATCACTGATGTTGGATTGGCTAAGTTTTTACCAGCGATGTCTGGTGCACTGCCGTGTACAGCTTCAAAAATAGCGGTATCTTTACCTATGTTTGCGCCAGGAGCCATACCAAGACCACCAACAAGACCTGCACATAAGTCAGATAAAATATCACCGAACAAGTTCGTCGTTACGATCACATCGAAACGTTCAGGGTACATAACCAAGTTCATGCACGCGGCATCAACGATCATTTCTTCTGATTCAATTTCAGGGTAACGTTTTGCGACTTCACGCGCGACTTCAAGGAACAGACCTGATGTCGTTTTAAGAATATTAGCTTTATGAATTGCCGTTACTTTTTTACGGTTTTCTGATTTAGCTAATTCATATGCGGCAACACAAATACGCTCTGCGCCATCACGGGTAATGATACTTTTTGCTTCTGCTTCACTGCCGTCATCGGAAATGATTTGGCCTGCGCCAGAGTACATGCCTTCCGTGTTTTCACGAACGGTAATGATATCGATGTTTTCGTAGCGGCTACGCGTGCCTTTAAATGATAGTACCGGACGTAAGTTCGCGTATAAATTAAAGTACTTACGTAATGATACATTGATTGAGGTAAAACCAGCGCCAACCGGAGTTGTTAGCGGGCCTTTTAAGGCTACTTTATTTTTTTCAATTAAATCTAATGTCGCTTTTGGTAGCAGCTCACCTGAAGTTTGTAGAGCAGCAAGACCAGCATCAGCAAAGTCATATGCGAAGTTACAGCCAGCTTTATCTAAAATTTGAATTGCAGACTCAATAATATCCGGACCAATACCATCACCCGGGATCACTGTAATTCTTGTTTGTGTCATACATATTCCTTATTTAATTTGGCTTACTTTCAAATGAAAATATTTTGTTGCCGTATGGTAACAAAGTATTACTCGATTGTTAATCCAGTTGCTGCTGTAATTTAGCTAAATAGCGGGTTTCACAGGGGGGATAATGCATTTGTTAGAGATAGATCCAGATATTCGCTTTTTCTATACTATTAACGCTTAGTCTAACGCTTAGTGAGAGAATCGATTTCTATCATTAAGCGTTACTGTCTATGGTTAAGGTTGATATCTCAAGTCTTTTAAATTAAACCCGAGTGGAATATCAATTTTTAGTTGGGCTAATTGTTGAGTGATGTAAGCCATCTCTTTATGGGTGTCGAGTTTTTCACGTAGTTTAGGTTTCAAATCTTCACTGGCATAAATAGCGTCTAAATTAGGATATTGTGTTAGTAACTGAGTTGCTGTTTTAGGCCCCACACCCGCGACGCCAGCTAGGTGGCTACCACTGATGCCCACCAATGCCCAATAGTCAGCAAGTTGCTGTGGTTGAACGCCAAATTTATCGTCGATAAACTCTTGGTCTAACCAACGCTTATTAAAATAATCACGAATTTGAATGTAAGGTGTTAACAGTTGGCAGTAACCTTTATCCGTCGAGATAATGGTCACTGGTTGCTGTTGTGCTGACATTTTGACGGCGAGGGTAGCAATCAAATCATCTGCTTCATCTTGTTCTGTTAATAAAGAGTCGACGTTTAATTCCCACAGATCATCTTGGATGAAAGTCAGTGCTTGTTGTAGCGATTCCGGCATCGGTTTACGGTTAGCTTTGTATTCAGGGTAGATCTCATGACGCCACCCGGTTTGCTCAGCATCAAACACCGCGACGACATGGGTCGGCGCTGTGATCGATAGCAGTTTTCTGACTGCGTGTTTAATGGTTTCGCGGGTTGCGCTGATTTGTGCAACCGGATCGTTACTTTGATTAAGTTGAACTGCATGTACTCGACGGATCAGGTTTAACGCATCGATAATTAATAAGTGATTTTGGGCCATATCCGGGTTTCATCAAAGTTAGCTAGGTTTAATTATTTCATAACAAGGCTCATACTTACTACCCGGAAGTTTCATTCTGTTCTGTTTTATGAAACTTTTTAATAAATTGTCCATTAATTGCATCAATTTGGGATCACCTTGTAGCTTAAATGGGCCATTTTTTTCAATTGCCTTGATCCCTGAGTCTTTAACGTTACCGGCGACAATGCCTGAAAAGGCTTTACGCAAGTTCATTGCCAGTACTTCAGGCGCTTGTTCAAGGCTAAGGTTTAACGCCGCCATATGTTGATGATTGGGGATAAAGGGCATCTGAAAATCGAGTTCAATTTTAAGACTCCAATTATAGGAATAAGCATCGCCAATGGCGCGGCGGTACTCGTAGGTTTTTTGCATGGCTTTTTTCATGATCTGTGCGGCACTTGATACATCATCAATAATGATTTGATAATATTTCTGTGCTTCAAAGCCCAGTGTTGCGCCGATAAAATCATCAATGGTGGTAAAGTATTCTTCGCTTTCTTTCGGTCCAGTTAACACGATAGGCAGAGGTTGGCGTTTATTCTCGGGATGCATCATGATACCCAGTAAATATAACAGCTCTTCCGCTGTCCCTGCGCCACCAGGGAAAATGATGATACCGTGCGAAAGGCGCACGAAGGCTTCTAAGCGTTTTTCGATATCCGGTAAGATCACTAATTCATTGACGATTGGGTTTGGCGGTTCTGCGGCAATGATGCTCGGCTCTGTTAAACCCAGATAACGACGTTGTTTTACCCGTTGTTTGGCATGGCCCACGGTCGCGCCTTTCATTGGCCCTTCCATTGCACCTGGTCCACAGCCGGTACATATATTCATCTCACGCAAGCCCAGTTCATGGCCCACCGCTTTGGCATATTCATATTCCGGTGAACGAATGGAGTGGCCACCCCAGCAAACAACCATATTGGGATCGGAATCAGATCTGATCACCCGAGCGTTACGTAAAATGGAAAATACTTGGTTGGTTAAAAATGAGGATAAGTCTTTTTTCGGTACCGGGACTTTTTCAATGTAGCTATCGACATAGAGAATATCACGTAACACTGAAAACAGATGTTCTTGAATACCACGAATGATCTCGCCATCGACAAAGGCTTGCTCTGGGGCGTTATGCAGTTCGAGTTTGACGCCGCGTTCTTGTTGCACAACATTGATATCAAAATTGCTGAAGGCTTTTAAAATTTCACTACTTGAATCAGTACGCGAACCGGAATTTAATACCGCTAGCGAACAATTGCGGAATAATAAGTATAAATCGCTGGTGGCTTTTTGTTGTAATCGGTCGACTTCAAGTTGCGATAGTAGGTCCATACTACCAACGGGTTTGATATGGGTTATCATAAGCTAGACTCCTGTCTGAGACGTTGACGATAAGCAGGTATAGTCGCTGGTTAGAGAGTGATTATGGTCATACTTATCGCCGCAGGTCTCATTAAGTTTAGATCCTAATGATGACTTTATCTCGTCCTGAGCTTTTTGCTTCGTATAATGCTTTATCCGCGCGCTCGAAAGGTTCTAGCGCATCGTTATCATCTGCTGAAAATTGCGTTGCACCAATAGAAATGGAGATTGAGACTTGCTCGCCTTTAAATCTAAAGGGTATATTTTTAATGGTATTACGTAGCTGGTCTAAAATAGCCTGTATTTCATCTGGTTCTAAATCGGCCAGTAATATCACAAATTCTTCGCCACCAAAACGTGCGATGAAGTCTTTGCTTTTGATTGATTTCTGCAGTGCGCGAGCGACTATCTTAAGGGCTTTATCACCGGCAATATGACCAAAGGTATCATTAATCTTTTTAAAGTGATCAATATCGATCATGGCGACGGTGGTATTGGTTTGATAACGTTGCCAACGCTTAAATTCGAGTTTAAAGCGTTCGTCTAATGCTGTGCGATTGTATACTTGTGTGAGCGAGTCGAGGTAGAGTTTATGCTGCTGCGCTTCTAAACGTTGGGTATGCAGTAAGGTTTCTTTTTTTAGTTCTTCAAGCTGGGCTTGCACGGCTTTTATTTGTAATTCAAGCAGGATTTTTTCTTGCAGTAATTGTTCTTGTTGCTGAATACTGCTGGAGATGATCTCAAGTCCCTGCTGCACGTGTAATTTAGTTTCAGCTAAGTTATCACTGGTGGTGATATCTAAATCTAAAATATCAATGCGTTCTTTCAGGTTGGCTAACAAGCTTATTTGTTTTTTGCTGATGTTATTACTATCAACTAATGAGTTATCAAACTTGTAGGCGATGTTATTGAGCTCTTCCACTATCGCATGTAGGAAGGTTTTTGAGGCTAAGCGCTCTTCACGTGCCCCTTCAATAACGTTGTTGATGATCTGCAGGCAAATATCAACGAGTTCGTGACCTTCAACACCTTGTAATAAACGTTGGCGGATCTTCTTCAGGTTAGAGCCAAAGCCACCGGCAAAATCCAATTCATTGATTAGCCGTTGTAAATCATCACATATTTTCTTATGCGTAGTAGCAGAAAAATTATCATTATTACCGTTAGATGACTGTGCGTTCTTGATAGCACTGTGGTAGATGCAGAATAAAGATTGTACTTTATTCTGCAATGCGGCAACGGCCGTCACTTTTGGTTCTGCCAATACCAGTTGCAGTTCGCTGGACAGTTTTGGATCGTCTTGCAATAAATGAGCTAATGACTTGGCGGCTTGAATTGTCGCACTATCACCAATTTTCAAGGTGTCAGATAAGACATTCGGTTGTAGCATTATCTGACGCTCAACCTGTTTGATTTGAATGTTCAGTTCATCATCAGAAGTACTGCGTTCAAGAGTTGCTTTCAGCTTACTCACGGCACTGTTTAGTTCATTGTCGATACCGCGTGTGGCACCCAGTAAACGATTGATAAAGGCTAACAACATAGCTGTGTTTATTTTACTGTACCCGTCGGATTCACTTTGGGGTGTAGCTGAAGGCGTATCTTGTGATGTCTGCATGAATACTTTTCACATTGGTTAAATCAAAGATGAAGATTAGCTTACCATTATATATACATCTATAAAATAGTTTGGGCTTAAAATGTAAGCTTACAACCAATTAATATCATTTTTGTCTGTTGATGAGGTTACTTTTACTAAGCCTTTTTCAATAGCCTGTTTTGAACGATTCCAAATGTCGCCATGGAAAAATGCCGGTTGCGTATAGGTCAAGGCACTTAATTTAACCCAACTGTTTTGCTTATGTTTACGACTTAATTGTGTGGCGCCAGATAAGGCTAAGGTCGCAATGTTTAACAATTTTTTGCTGTCTATTGCGGTTGGGTATTTAAATAAGAACGGGTGGGAAACCATGCCTATTGAAATATCCTTGTTAAAATTAAGTTGGCAATCAAACTGTTCGAACCAGTCTAAAATATAGTTCGCAATGATGGCGGGATCATAATTTTTGTTCACTTTTCTCACCAGTAATAGCTGAGAGTCGTTTAGTTGGAATAAACGTTCTGAATCATGTAGTTGTTTTAGCAAATAAGCACCTAATTCGGCTTCGATGTTATTTACTAATGAAAGGCTGTATTTCTGACGTAAAGGTTGCAGAAAATCAAGGCTGATAATGGCACAGCTGTGGACACTATTTTGTTTGTCGGTATATTCCCAGTCAGAGTAAAATCGCGCTTCTTGGAGTGGTGTTGGGATATATTTTTTCAGGCTATTGATGTTATTCAAACCGGTATTTGGATGGACGTTATAGCTATTTTCTAGCTGTTCGACATCTTGTTGTTGTAATTTCATTTTTTGATTATTGACGTAATACAGATATAGAATAACCAGCATAATTGAAGCAAGTAATACGACGTTAATGATCAAGTTATCCTTTGCTTGCTTAAGCTTGATCACTTGGGCTTGTAACTGGTCTATTTTTTGTGATTTTATTTCATTATTTTCTTTGTGCTGATTAGAGACTGGTAATGTCTTCTTAGCATCAAAATTAGACAATTTGTTGTAACGCACGAACTGTTTATAGCTATCCAGTGCTTTTGAGTATTGATCTGTTTCTTCGTAAGCGGTGGCGAGGTAGAGGTAGACAGTTTCAAAGTGTTTACTGTTATTGAGTTTGCCTGCGATCGACAGTGCTTTGTTCAAGCGAATTAGCGCGGTATCGTAACGTTGTTGTTGTATCGAGAGGTTGGCTAAGTGCACCAGCGCTTCCAGCAGTAGTTCGCTTTGGCCATTATTATAAAATAATTGCTCGGCATTGGTTAGGTATTGCTCGGCTAAGCTATAGTTACCCATCTGTAAATAGGTTTTTCCCACTTCAAAATAAACCGCATTTAATCTGTTTTTTGCATCAAAGGCTTTTAATAAATCTAAAGCATTAAAATAATAAACTAACGATAAGTTATATTCTTTAATTTTACGGTGCATGCTAGCAAGGGCTAACAAAGAATCAGACAGTTGCAGTTTGTTGCCTAAGTTTTGATAGTATTGTGCGGATTGATTAGCAAAGCTGATGGCCAATTTAAAATTATCTTGGGCGATATACGCCTGACTCATTTTTTTAGTTAGTAGGCCATTGAGCGTATCGTTATTATCAAGCAGCTTTTGTTGGGCTTTGTTGTAAAAATTAATCGCCAAGGTTAATTTGTTTTGTTGCTGATAATTATAACCAATAGCATAAGCAGCCCAAGCCGCATTATTGGTTAACGGGGTTTGAGCTGCAAACGTATTAGCCTCGCGAAACAGCGACATTGATTCGTCATAGTTGTTTAACTTAAGTGCTATCTCACCGGCGATAATTTTGAGGGCAAAATAGCCATTGGCTGTCGGATTATAGGTATTGTTAGCAATACTGTTGAGTACTTGCTCAATGGTTTCTTGTGCCTGCTGAAAGTTAGCTAAGGTCGTTGACTGTGCCAGAATATGACTTTTGATTAATAAACTTTGTTGGCGCAAATGTAACGGTACATCATGTGCTTTTGTCGCGAGCATTTTATCTAAGGTAACAACGGCTTGATCGATATTGTTGGCGTAGAAATAACACAAGGCTTTTTGTTGTTTTATCAACACGAGATCGGAAGACGTAACTGATTTTTCTCTGATGTGACTGACACGTGAAACTGAATTTATCACGTTTTTTTGGTGTATTTGCAAATATTCATCAATAATTTGAATGCATTGATATGGTTGACTGTATTGTACAACTTGGCTGCGCTTTAGCTCATTGGGCAATATCAGCTGGTCAAATAGACTGGCTGCTGCAGTAGTGCTAAATAGAAGAAATGCAAGCGCATAAAAAAAACGTAAGATCATGTGTTTAATATCGACTAGAAAGGCAGCCATCACATTCTTATGATTACATGTCCTTATTTAATATTAGCTTTCCTTTGCTAATGTAGGCCTCTTTTTGTATGAGGTCGTTGTTGCTATGTTATCAAAAGGGGCATTTGTACCCCTAATTGCTTGCAACGGGTAAATACTAAACTATTTTGCGGCTTTTGTTAATGACTGGATATTTAAAACAATACCCAGCCCTATGAGGTTATTGGCGGATTAAGCGAATATTATCTATTTTAGCATCACAATTGGTTCTGAATGGGTTGATGTCCAAACCACCTCTACGGGTATAGCGTGCATAAACAGTCAATTGCTCTGGTTTACAGAAGTGCATAATATCGGTGAAAATACGCTCAACGCATTGCTCATGAAATTCATTATGTTGGCGGAATGAGATTAAATAGCGTAATAATGCTTCTTGGTCGATCTTGTTACCTTGGTAGGCAATATAAACGCTGCCCCAATCTGGTTGATTGGTTACCAGACAATTTGATTTTAATAAGTGACTGTAAACAACCTCATCAACAGTGTCAGTATTATCTGCGGCAGATTTTAATAACTCAGCATTAAATTCATAATCTTCGATATCTATATCAAGATGATCGATGCAAGTGCCGGTGATCTTGGTAATTTGGCTTGGTGCTTTATCTAAGTCATCAAACATTACCACTGCAACGGGACCTTGTGCACAGACGGCTAAGTCGCGCTGTAGTGTTTCCGTTACTTCTTGAGTCGAGCTAAAGTGGGTTTGATTAAAGCTGTTTAAGTACAGTTTGAATGATTTTGATTCTATTAAATTTACAGACGTCGCGCAGACTTTTACTTCTGCTACTGCCACAATCGGCTTACCTTTGCTGTTTAACCAAGACAGTTCATATAAGTTCCATAAATCACAACCAGTGAATGGCAGTTGTGCAGAGAGTGCCAGATCATCACGGTTCAATTGTCTTGGTACTGGTTGTAACAAGCTAGGTTGATATTGCGAGATATATTCCGTTTTCTGTCCGAGGTTTAATTTATCCAGTGCAGTTGAATCTTGGTAACGGTTTGTCGTGGTCATGATTTATTCTCATCGGTTAGCGCATAAGGTAGATAATTTACTTATCAGTGGCGAGATTGTAATAAATTTTACAGCGTAGTGATATGCTATAGCCGATTTAATCATTTTTATGGGGAATATAATGACTGCAGCTGTAACCGATGCGTTGATTGCTTTTTATGCGCGCTGTGAACACGTTTGGCAAACACAAGATTACTTACCACAGAAAGACTTTGATCCGGAATGGGACTCGCCGTGTTTTATCGTGGATCTAAATCATCCGCAACTGCTCGCAGGCCATAAAGCTTGGTTGCCAGTAAGACTAAATGAGCTCAGCTCATTTAGTAATATTGAAGCGGCATTAAGTATTGAGCTTGACCCACAAATAACCGCTTTCTTTGGTGCTTACTTTAGTGATCATATGCCTGCTAGTTTTAATGATGAGATCATTGAGTTAGTTCAGGTATGGAGCGAGGATGATTTTAAACGCTTGCAAGAAAATATGATTGCCCATTTGATGATGAAAAAAACACTCAAACAACCACCGACGTTATTCATTGCCAGCTGCGCCGATGATATGCAGATTATTGCGCTTGATAATGTCAGTGGTGAAGTGGTACGTGAAGTACTCGGTAAGGGCATTGCTGAAGTATTAGCCCCAGATCTTGCGACCTTTATTGAGCAATTAACGCCGGTGCTACCAGCGCTTTAATAGTGACTAACATTACCACCGCTATTTAATAATAAAAAACAGCGCCAGTATTCACTTGCGCTGTTTTTTTGTTTCATTTTTATGGTTAACAAACTACCAAGGTAAATTAGATACTAAGCGGCAAGGCTCACATTTAAAATCAAAGATACCGTGTAATGGGCTTTCCAATTGCCATGTCCCACCACAACTTGGACAAGGACGCGCTGTTTTTGCTGACGGTTCTGTGGTATCGGCTAAATGATAAAGATAATAATAAGTTGGTACCTTACTTTGCTGCTCAATATCTTTAGCTAATTGCCAGCCAGTATGGTTTAACGGACTACTGATATCCGTCAATACTTCGCTGCAGGCTTGCTTTAATGTGGTGCCGTGCATCTGTAATTCATCGGTTGAACTCCAGTCTACTTGCCAGCGTAATAAATCTTGGTGATCGCCTATCGCTGGGGTCGGTAATTTATACAGTGGGATAGGGGCAAGATGTTCGCCACAACGTAAAGGTGAGCAGGTACTAAGGTAATGGGTATACAAGACTTGCCATTCAGGTTGCTGGCAAGGGTCGGTATTATCTGAATGTAAATCCATGCCTGTCAGCCTGATTTTAGGGGCAAGTAAGCCCGCTTTACTCAGGGCTTGTAAGCGTTTTTCAACAATACTGGAATGATGATTTGGGTGGAGACTTTCCTCTTCAGGACAAACAACACGGGTAATAAATACCCCGTCATCGATGCTGGTTGGAAATTCACGACCTAATATTTGACCGTTGTAGCGTAAAGCATCAATAAGTTGGGTAATGGCGCCATCAACAGCATCGATGGTGGTGTCTTGATAACATTCAAAAGTCAGTTCTGCAGTAAACAAGGTATTCTCTCTGTGACAGTTATTGTGTTGACAATGCTTTTTTTAACACCGCTATTTCAGCTTTTAGCTCACTTACTTCTTGGCGTAATGGCGCGATTTCTTCTCGTACCGCCGCTATTTCTTTGGCAATAAGCGCTGTCATCGGGTCGGTTATTGCTGCGGCTGTCGTGATTTCTGGTGTATCCGTCGTAGGGGCTTTGGCATTCGGATCGAAGGTCCATTTTCTTAGCGTTTCAATAATCTCACGTAAATTAGTAGGTTGGGTTATCCGTGATTTAATCAGTGCAACAGAGGGCTTCTTGCCTTCGCGAGCCAGTTGATTCGCGGCATCGACAATATGTTGTAGGCTCATGTACTTCCTTCCTTAGTATCTCTGGTTATGTGATGTGCATTGTTTCGGTTCGCAGCATGGTATCAAGCTGGTCAATGACTTCTGCCCAGTCGGCATCTTCATAAATGGCTTCTTGCAGAAACATCGCTTGGGAAGCGTTCCAAAATGGTGCTTCGAATAATAATACCCCAGTTTGGATTTTATGCTGATGGATAAAACGTTTTACGCTCAATTCATCATTTTCTAATCCGAGCTGCGCGAATAACATCGCTAAGGTTTGGGTGGCTAAAAACATCATCTGGCTCCACTGTTTTTTTCAGTATAGCCAGTGATGAGCAACAACGTTAGTTTATCACGGTCAATCTATCGCATAAGGCGGCACGACAAACTCTAACACCCTCGGTCCCGCCATCACGAGGCAAGCTTGATAAGCATTTTCGCCGTTACTGCTAAACTCGAAATTAAACTTATAACGAAATAAACTGCCTTTATGAGGATACCAAGAGATCCCCGCCTGGGCTGTTGATAGCCATTGTAATTGTTGCTGTTGGCAATACTGCTTGATTAGCGCATTGGCTAATTCAGCTTGTTTACGCAGGTGTAAAAAGAGCACCACGCCGATAAAGCCAACCACGATGACTAACAAACTTCCCATATTTTAATCACTCCGTGATAGTTGTTTCATAATGCTAATATCTTGACTGCACAATTGACGATGCTTTTATTGGCTGCGTAGTTGGCAAAGCGCTTATTGACTATGTTATTGACTACGTTGCTGACGAAACAATAGACCAATCGCGCTACCCAGGGTATTAGTTCGATTTGGGTTACGTAACATGGCTAAAACCTTGTTGCGTAGACTTGGAATTGCAACTAAATCCGAGAACAGGTAAATAAACAGTTCTTGGCCTTGCTGCTGTTGTACGGCAGCTTCAAAGAAGGCCAATAATAGCGCTTCGTCGTCAAGGTCATGCCAGCTGCGACCAGCTAATGCCACGATTGTTTGGCTTATGTCAGTATGCTTAAACAAAGCGGGGTACAACGCGGTACGTAATCCTTGCGCTGGTGCGCTTGATAATGCTCTGATTAACATCGATAAGCGCACATCGTCGGGTTTTTCTTGAGCCGCTTCTTGGCTAATTAAACTTGCTAACGCTTCACTTACTACCGTCGGAAGTGCTTCGTGTTCAAGTGCGAGACAAAGTGAATACAGTGGCTCGGTTGGTAACTGTGCCAGTGCTGTAGAGACGTGTTGCGCGTTGTTATCACGATCTAAGCGTGCGGCGATATCGCAAATACCCTGAACACCCACTTCTTGCCATTGCTCAAAACCAAGCTTGTTAGCAAAGTAGTTGTGCGCCGTTGGATAATATTTACTTTCTGGGCGAATGAAGTCGCGGTTGATCACGGCATTTAACATCGCCACTTTATCTGTGCTTGGTTTAAACACATAAGGGTTGGTGGCCAGATGTTCTTGCTGTTCTTCACTTGGGGTCTTTTCTAACATCAGACCCAGTGATTCAACCACCATATTGAGAAAAACATTACGGGTACCTTGGATCAGTAAGCCTTGTTCATCTAATGGAAATTTTAGAAACCAGATATAGTGTTGGTTATTCTCGTTCTTATTCCAGAAAGTAATGGCAAATTGAGCATGGCGTTGCAACGGAGCAGGGTAAGGGCGCTGAGCGGATTCAAACTGCATAAACTCGTCGGGGGAAATTTTGCTGATCTTACGACCCATGTCATACACGCGAAACTGAGTCTTTGCTTGTGCCAGAAATTCCGATAGCGTATTAAGGGTATGCATATTTGCCATGATCTAATGTGTCCAAGTTAAAAGTGGAGCCTAATGGCGCTGAAGTATTGGCGTATTATACCCAAACCCTATCAAGATGCGAATTGAGATTACAATGCGCTTTTGTATCTTAGGCTTGCTGGCGTATAATGTGGCTAAATTTGTTTGGTCGCGATACTGCGTCGGTGTCGTTACCCTAAATCGAGATACTCTTATGACAGTCTATCTGCAGGCTCAGCAGTTATTAGCGGCGATAGAAGCTGAATTGAAACACAGCTTATTGTGGAATGAGGTGAAGCCAAGTGCTGAAGCGTTAGCGAGTACCACACCATTTTGTATTGATACGATGTCCTTTGCAGATTGGTTGCAGTTTATTTTTTTAGTAAAGATGAAACAGCTTGTGGTCATGCAGATGCCATTACCTGAGAATATGGCAATACAACCAATGGCAGAAGAAGCCTTTAAACCAGTAGCAGCGGATACACGTGAGCTATTAGCCCTGATCTTATCGTTTGATCAGTTGTTAAATAAAAATTTTTAAATACAGCTAGTTAGGTAATAGAGCACAATGTTAAATATTTTATATCAAGATGAATATTTGGTCGCGATTGATAAACCTGCAGGTTTGTTGGTGCATCGTAGTTGGCTAGACAGTCATGAAACCCAATTTGCAATGCAGATGGTACGTGATCAAATCGGTCAGCATGTTTATACCGTACACCGCTTAGACAGGCCTACATCTGGGGTATTGTTGTTTGCCTTATCCAGTGACGTCGCCAGACAGATGAGCGAAATATTTCAGGCCCATGCATTAACCAAACGTTATCTTGCTGTGGTGCGCGGTTGGATTGATGAAGCTGGTACGCTTGATTACGCCTTAAAAGTAGAGCTAGATAAGATTGCCGATAAACAAGCAACACAAGATAAAGAAGCGCAAGAGGCGATCACCCATTACAAACCTCTACATCAGGTAGAGATCCCGTATGCGGTAAGTAAAAATCACCCAACAAGTCGTTATTGCTTGATGGAACTTGAGCCACAAACGGGTCGTAAACATCAGTTACGTCGTCACATGAGGCATCTTTTCCACCCAATAGTGGGCGATACTACCCATGGCGATGGCCGCCATAATGTATTTTACCGCGAGCATTTTAACTTACAGCGCTTGCTGCTGATTTCAAAGTCTTTGTCTTTTACACACCCTGTAACAGAGCAACCTGTGCATATCGAAGCTGAGGTGGGCGAAGAGATATTAGGGTTATTTGCGCAATTTGGCTGGCCCGCACAAGAAAGTGATTACTTACCGAATATGCTAGCAAAATAGTACTTTTTTCGGTTGTTAACGTACAGATAAACTTAGGTTACACTTTGTTACGTAAGTTTATCTGTAAAGCTGTTATCCTTATCGGTTATATTTCATTCCATTAATCCCGAGCTAATACGCCAGTCTTCCTACTTTTACGGTGTTCTTGGTTAAATGTCAGCTTTGTGGCGCATTTCATGACATAAAAATCGGCCAGCCAATCATCATGCTTGCTTATGTGTAGCCTCTGTCGTTAAAAAATCCTCTCAATTGTACCGTTTTGTACCATTGTGAGTGGCTATTCAAATCTAAACAGCCGATCCGGTAATAGTTATGACTATTGTTTTTAGCAGGCTATAGTTAAGCCAACAAAGGAAGCTAATCATGCATCCTCAACAAATTCAGCTGTATCAGGTCGTCTGTTACAGCACTATTTAGTTTGTTCACTAGGAGTGAGAGATGAGTAACGCGTTTGCAAATCTACAAAAAGTAGGTAAGTCGTTAATGTTACCAGTATCGGTATTACCGGTTGCGGGTATTTTATTAGGTATTGGTGCAGCCAATTTCAGTTTCTTACCTGAAGTCGTCTCACAATTAATGGAACAAGCTGGTGGTTCAGTATTTGGCCAAATGGCATTACTGTTCGCTGTCGGTGTTGCGTTAGGTTTCACTAAAAATGACGGTGTAGCGGGTCTTTCTGCCATTGTTGGTTACGGTATTATGACGGCTACGCTAAGTGTTATGGCCGGCGTTATGGGTGTCGATAAAATTGATACCGGTGTACTTGGTGGTATCCTTGCTGGTGGCTTAGCTGGTTGGGCATTTAATAAATTCTATCGTATTCAATTACCTGAATACCTAGGTTTCTTTGCTGGTAAGCGTGCAGTGCCTATTATCACTGGTTTCTGCTCGATTGCGCTTGGTGCGTTACTTTCTGTTATTTGGCCGCCAATTGGTGCCGTTATTGCTACTTTCTCTGATTGGGCTGCTCATCAAAACCCAACTGTGGCATTTGGTATCTACGGTGTAGTTGAACGTGCGCTTATCCCATTTGGTCTTCACCATATTTGGAATGTACCCTTCTTCTATGAAGCAGGTACTTGTACTAACAATGCTGGTGGAATTGCTCATGGTATCATGACTTGTTTCCTTACCGCTGATGATGCAACACGTGCTGCAGGTAATGGTTTTGGTCAACTTGCTGGTGGTTACTTATTTAAAATGTTCGGTCTTCCTGCTGCTGCTATCGCAATTGCGCATTCAGCTAAACCTGAAAACCGCGCTAAAGTATTAGGTATCATGGCCTCTGCTGCACTGACGTCATTCCTAACGGGTATTACAGAACCAATTGAATTTGCATTCCTATTCGTAGCACCTGTACTTTATGTGATTCATGCACTACTTGCTGGTCTAGCTTATGTCATCACTAACTCAATGGGTATTATTCACGGTCATACGTTCTCGAACGGTTTCATTGACTTTGTTGTTCAAGCACCGCACGCTGCAAAAATGCCATTACTTGTTGGTATTGGTATGGCTTATGCAGCTATCTACTACATTGTATTCCGCGTAGTGATTAAGGTATTAGATCTTAAAACTCCTGGTCGTGAAGATGAAACTGATGACGTAGTTGCTGCGCCTGTATCAACAGATGCAATGGCCGCTGAACTAGTTGCTGCATTCGGTGGTAAAGATAACATCACTAACCTCGACGCATGTATCACGCGTTTACGTATCAGTGTTAACGCGATTGATAAGGTAGACAACGAAAAACTGAAAGCATTGGGCGCAAAAGCGGTCGTGGTTGTCGGTTCAGGTGTTCAAGCTATCTTCGGTACGAAATCTGATAATCTACGTACTGATATGGAACAATATATCAATACGCTATAACTAAACCTTCAGTCTGTTCTAGGCTGTTGAGATAAAAATGGCATCAGTAATGATGCCATTTTTTTGCACTACGATTCTGTATTCCTTCTGTTCTGTATTTTACCATCCTTGAAAGACACAAAATAACTGACTCTAGATAGAGCTGGCCATAATGCACTCTCCATTAAAAGGTGTTTCATGTTAAAAAATATGTCACTCAAAAATAAACTCGCGCTATCAGCTAGTCTGGCCATTATATTGGGCGGAATACTGGTTGCTTCAGTATCATTTTGGTCTTCGTTACAACGCTTAGATGTTGAGATCGCAGAGCGATTACAAGGCTCTTCTGCATCGTATAATAAGTATGTTGCCGATTGGATTGAATCTAAAGGCGTCATCCTAGGCTCGTTATCTAATGATATAGGTCCGGAAACACTGGAAAAACATTTACAACAAATGTCAGTATCGGGTGGGTTTGACAATGTATTCGCTGCCTTTTCTGACGGTAGTCAAAAGAATGCTAATGGTGTCATCTTACCAGCAGGCAATGATGATCCAAGAAAATGGGGCTGGTACATCAATGCTAAAGCGGATCCTTCCAAAGTGTTTATGGACAATCCTACCGTTGCCGCTGCTACCGGAGCAAATGTGGTCTCTTTAGGTAATTTACATCAGCTGCAAGGGCAGCCTGTGGTTATTGGTGCTGATGTTGAAATTAATGATATTTTACAGAGCATGGCGGCCGTGATACTACCTGGCGATGGCTATATGTTTATTGGTAACCAGCAAGGTACTATCTTTGCTCACCAGGATATAAATTTATTGAATAAACAGATCTCTTCGTTAGGGCTCGATTTTGGCGCTATTAAGTTGCATTTAGCTAACCCGAAAATTGAGAAGGTAATGATAAATGGGGTCGAAAATATTGTTTATGCCGAGCCGATTATAGGCAGTGAGCTATTTATTGTTATTGTCGTTAATTATGCTTCCGCAGTTGCGCCATTGTATTCGGCAATATGGAGTCAGGTTATCGCCACAACGCTTGTTGTTATTGTATGCACATTTTTATTCAACTTGTTGTGTAATATGTTATTTCAACCTTTGTTAAGAGTATCCGATGCGCTGGCGTTAATCGCACAGGGTGGTGGAGACCTGACCCAACGTATTGAACTTCATGCTAACGATGAAGTCGGAAAATTAGCCGATAGCTTTAATTTGTTTGTTAGCAGCCAGCAACAGTTAATCCTGCATATTAGAACGCAATCGGAAACCTTGACGAATGAATCCATTGAGGGCGAACGACAGGCTAACCAATCTGTTGGTGATCTTAATCATCAACAGCAAGAAATTGAAATGGTTGCTACGGCCGTGACTGAAATGGCTTCTGCAACCCAAGAGATTGCTTCTCATGCTGAGCAAACCGCCAGCGCGGCGCAAGACTCCACTGGCAGCACTGAACAAGGCCGACAGCTGGTATTGAATTCCAAACATTCGATCAATAATTTAGCCTCTGAAGTGGCTGACGCTTCGAAAGTGATTGGCGATTTAAATCGTCACGCACAAGATATCACCACCATACTGGCGACCATTCAAGGTATTGCAGAGCAAACCAATTTATTGGCGTTGAATGCGGCAATTGAAGCAGCGCGAGCAGGAGAGCAAGGGCGTGGTTTTGCGGTCGTTGCTGATGAAGTTAGGGTGCTATCACAGCGTACTCAGTCATCGACAGAGGAAATTAAAGCCACGATCGATACTTTACAATTGACGACGAAAAAAGCGGTCAATCTCATGGACAGTAGTTCGGAATTGGCGGTTCATTCAGTTGCAGATGCCGATCAAGCGGCGCATGCCTTAGAAGAAATTAATAAGTCGGTGGTATTAATCAGTGATATGGCCACTCAGATTGCCACCGCCGCGGAAGAGCAAACTCAAGTTACAGGGGAAATATCGCAGAATGTCATCGCCATTAAAGATGTGTCGGACACACTCGTTTTAGGTGCTAGCCAGAACTTGGTACAGTCACAGCAACTTAATCATCAGGCAAGTGAATTAAATGGCAAAGTAGCGACATTTATTGTGTAAACAGGTGAGGAAAATCAGTTGTAGTGATGTCGTCGCGTAAAAACGGTATAAGGATTGGTATGATGAGATTAATGGATCTATTCGACTCATGTTACTTATTTCGTTGATTTTTTGTGCTAAAAAAGCCCAGCATTGCTGGGCATTATTATTTACTTAACATGCAAAGATTAGTTGTTTGAGTGTAGTTCTGCGTTTAGTTCAACCGCTGATTTATTGGTTAAACATTCAATTGTGCCTGAGATTGAATTACGACGGAATAACAAGTCATCTTTACCTGCTAAGTCACGCGCTTTAACCACTTCAACCGCTTGGTTGCTAGCATCTAACATTTGTACTTTAGAACCAGCAGTGATGTATAAACCTGATTCAATAGTACAACGGTTACCCAGTGGAATACCTAAACCAGCATTAGCGCCAAGTAAGCAGTTTTCGCCCATCGAGATAACTAACTGACCACCGCCACTCAGTGTACCCATGATAGAAGCGCCGCCGCCGATATCAGAACCGTTACCAACCATCACACCAGCAGAGATACGGCCTTCAACCATGCTCACACCTTCTGTGCCTGCATTAAAGTTAACGAAGCCTTCATGCATGATAGTGGTGCCTTCACCAACGTGTGCACCTAAGCGTACACGTGCTGTGTGAGCAATACGTACACCAGTTGGTACCACATAGTCGGTCATTTTAGGGAATTTATCCACACAGCTTACCGTTAATACTTCACCTGCAAGACGCGCTGTAATTTGACGGTCTGCCAGTTCAGGTAAATCGATAGGACCTTGGTTAGTCCAAGCGATGTTATGCAGTAGACCAAAGATACCGTCTAATACAGTGCCGTGTGGCTTAACTAAACGATGTGAAATCAATTGTAGTTTTAAATAACCTTCAGCAACTGATGCTGGTTTTTCATCTGTAGCAAGAATAACAAGTACGAGTGATTGCTTGCTGCTTGCTGCTGCAGTTGCAAATTTAGCATTGGCAGCATCATCGTTTGCAGTAAATGCCGCTGCAAGTTGCGCAGCTTGTGCTGGCGTTACTTCAATAACTTCATTTTGACCTTGATAACTAACTATTTCGCTAATATCAGCAACCAATTTAGCACTTGGGTTTAGCAGCGGATTAGGGAAAAAAGCTTCGATAATTTTACCAGCAGTATTTTTAGTAGCACTACCGAAAGCGAGTGAAAAAGTGGCCATAGCTGAGAAATCTCCATTTAGAATAAGGGCGTGATATTCATATACCACGCCGGATCTGAGTATTTTTTCTATTTAGTTTTTATTTATTAAAATATTACTGTTAGTTCTATCACATCTGTCTTAGTTGTTTCAAAGAAAAATTGTCTTTGTATTTTCTATAACCGCTAGTTATCAGCTAATTCGGTGATCAGATTATGGCGTAATTCCGCTTGCTGCTCTGGTGATAACGGTTGGTTGTTATTCCCCGAGATGATAAAGAAATCTTCAGCGCGCTCACCAATGGTGGAGATCTTGGCATTATGTAGAACGATATTTTCTGAACTTAATATCGCGCTGATACGGGCCAGTAGTCCCGGTGTATCTAAGGTAATAATTTCGACAAAAGTACGTTTTTTCTTGGTGGCTAAAAAGGTGACTTTCGTTTTCACCGAGAACTGTTTTATTTGTCGGGGAATACGCTGCTTTCTTAGTATCGGTGCTTTACCGGTTTTCAATACCGTTTCTAAGGCCCCTTGCAATGCATAAACACGATCGGGGGCGAGGGCGTCACCGGTTTGATCTAAGATCACAAAGCTATCGAGTACATAACCATTACGGCTTGAGGTGATTTTAGCATCGTGAATATTTAAGCATTTATTGCCTAATGCAGATACTGCAGAGGAAAATAGATGTTTATTTTCTTTAGCATAAATGAAAACTTCATTACCACCACGGGCACTATTTTGACTAATCAGCACTAAAGGTGTTGTTGGATCCTGATGATTCAAAATACCTGTAGTGTGCCAACAGATCTGACTCGGATCGTTACGCAAAAAGTACTCCGAGCGGAATGTCGTCCACAAAGCCTGGATCTGCTCGAGACTAAAACTACTCTTTTCCAAAAGGGCGAGGGCAGTATCTTTATTGTTCTTGATCCTGAATTTAGCATCCAGTGGGTTTTCTAAACCGCGGCGTAAGGCTTGCTGGGTTAGGAAGTACAGTTCACGCAGCAGGGAACCTTTCCAATTATTCCACAAGGTATCATTGGTGGCGCAGATATCCGCAACAGTAAGGCAGTAGAGGTAGTTTAAATGTTCTTGGTCGCCTATGGTGCGAGCAAATTCGGTAATGATCTCGGGATCATGGATATCACGGCGTTGTGCGGTAACAGACATCAACAAGTGATATTTTACTAATCGAGCGACCAGCTTACGATCGGCTTTGTTGATACCGTGTTTCTTACAAAATGCGCGTACATCAATAGCACCAATTTCGGAGTGATTACCTTTTTGGCCTTTACCTATGTCATGGAAAATAGCGGCGATGAGCAATAGCTCTGGCTTTTCTAAACGTGGGTATATCTCACAGCACAATGGATGTGTTTCTTTGGTTTCATCGCGTTTAAAAGAGTCGATAATTTTCACTAAACGATGGGTATGTTCGTCCACTGTGTAGTTATGGAATAGATCAAATTGCATTTGCCCAAGAATACGACTCCACTGTGGAATGTAAGCGGCAATGACACCATGTTTATGCATTAGAGTCAGTGCTAAACCACTGGCGTTAGGATGCTTAAGCAAGAGCATGAATTGTTCACGACATTCGGGAATATCTTCTAACCACATGGTTAATTTACGTCTGGCATCACGGAGTTCGCGTATGGTACCAGCATAAATACCGGTAATATGTTCGTTATCGGCGATGTGACAAAACAACTCGATAATAGCACTGGGACGACGGGTAAATAGGTCGGTACTGGTGGTATCAATCAAACTACCGCGGAGGCGAAAATCGGCGGTGATATTACGCACATCCATACCCACGTGTCCGAGAATCGCTTGATTGAATAGTTGTAGCAGCATTTCATTGAGTTCCGTGACTCGACGGATGGTTTGGTAAAACTGCTTCATCATGGTTTCAACCGCGTGATTACCGTCACCGCTGTAACCCAACGCTTCTGCGACCGAAGTTTGTCGGTCGAAGAGTAGGCGGTTATCACAACGTTTTAAGCCAAGGTGCAGGGCAAAACGTACACGCCACAAAAATTTCTGGCAATCTTCCAGTTCGTGATATTCACCTTTGGTTAAAAAACCGTGATTGGTTAATTCTAAGAAACTGTTGGAGCCAAAATGACGGCGGGTGATCCACAAGATAGTTTGTAAATCACGTAACCCACCTGGGCTGCTTTTTAAATCTGGTTCTAAATTATATGAAGAACCTTTGAACTGGTGATGGCGAGCAAGTTGTTCTTCATGCTTGGCTTGGAAAAAGTCTTGGCTTGGCCAAAACGTTTCAGGGTCAATAATATCCTGCAGTTGCGCATAAGTGTCTTCAGAACCGGTAATTAAGCGCGACTCTAAAAGGTTGGTTGCAATGGTGATATCACCTAAGCCTTTTTCTAAGCATTCCTCAATGGTGCGAACGCTATGACCCACTTCTAAACGTAAATCCCATAACATTGTGATAAAGAGTGAGATGGCTTGCTCTTGCTCTGGTGTTAAGGTTGACGTGGTAGTGATCAGCAAGTCGATGTCTGATTTAGGATGCAATTCACCGCGACCATAACCACCAACCGCGACCAGTGCTAAAGCAGGATGAGTGGCGAGGGTAAACTTTTGCCAAAGTCGATTCAGCAATTGATCCATGTATTCTGCGCGGCAAGATACTAACGCAATAATATCATCACCATCAAAGAAGCGTTGTTCAAGCCAAGACTGAAACTCTTGCATGTGTGATTTACAATGACTAAGGGTTAACTCTTCATCTGAGAGTAATGCGGGAACATATTGAGTTGGATCCATACGACGCCTTCCTGGAGTTCGATAGAAAATGGGAACCGCAGGGCGCTGTTCCCATGTTAACTAATTTTAACAATTAGCGTTTATCTACTATTAATTCAAGCTATCTATTACTAACTTTTAAGATAGGTAAACTAGTTTTTTAAGATACGTGGAATTGTTTCTTCATCACGTAATGTCAGAATTTCACAACCGTCTTTGGTTACCACAAGGGTATGTTCCCATTGTGCAGAATTCTTATTATCTTTGGTTAATACAGTCCAGTGATCATCGGCAACGTGGTTGTGTTTTTTTCCCGCATTGATCATAGGTTCAATCGTGAAGCACATGCCTTCTTTAAGCACTAAGTTCTGGTTGCTTTCGTTGAAGCGTGATTTGTAATGTAATACTTGCGGTTCTTCATGGAATTTTTGACCAATACCGTGACCACAATATTCTTCTACGATTGAGTATTTGCGTGTTGGATTAGCTTTATTGTGCGACTTGATTTTTTTCTCAATGATCTCACCAATGCGGCTTAAGCGTGCACCTGGTTTTACTTGGCGTAAACCTTCATATAGTGCTTCTTGCGAGATACGACATAATTGCTTATCACGTGGAGAAACTTCACCGATGAAAAACATCTTTGATGTATCGCCGTGGAAGCCATCTTTGATTACGGTGATATCCATATTAAGAATATCACCATCTTCTAATGCTCGTTCATCAGGCACACCGTGACAAACAACACTGTTGATCGATGTACAAACTGATTTTGGAAATGCAGTATCATCATTTTCATCGTAGCTTGGGTAAAACAAAGGCGCAGATAATGCATCGTTTGCTAAAGTGAATTCATGGCAACGATCATTTAACTCCTGAGTGGTCACCCCGGCAACTACAAACGGTTCTATCATTTCTAGTACTTGTGCTGCTAGACGACCAGCAACGCGCATTTTTTCGATTTGCTCTTCAGTTTTAATGATTACGCTCATTTTTCACTCTTCAATATAGATAAATGTTTTGTTTTATGGCTTTTATTGTAACGCTAATGCGAGTGATAAGCATAAATTTTTTTTGCGGATCAATGCTTCTCTGCCATGGCTTGCTCTTTGTAGGTATTAGCAGGCAGGTGAATAATAAATGTGATGCCAAGAATTATGCTGATAACCCGCTAGAATAAGGGATGCGTGCGATGTTATTTGATGGTGTAATGAGCAAAAAATTATGCCTCAAAATTTGTGCTATTTATCTGTATATGATATAAAGCGCGCAATGAATTAACAAATTCCAGCTACTGGTTATTTGTTAAACTTCATACACACATATTTTATATAAATCACACACACATCGTCACATTTGTCGGGGTGCTTTTGTTTTGTTTGGTTAGTGCTTGATTTTATTACGCTAACTTAGATTCAAAGGTCGAAAAAATGGGATGTGTGGAGGCCTAACCCCATACAAACTTAAGGAATTAAAATGTCTACAGTATCAATGCGCGATATGCTACAAGCAGGTGTTCACTTCGGTCACCAAACTCGTTACTGGAACCCAAAGATGAAGCAATACATCTTTGGCGCTCGTAGTAAAGTACATATCATCAACTTAGAGCAAACTGTTCCAATGTTCAACGACGCACTTGGTTTTATCAAGAACGTTGCAGACAAAAAAGGTAAAGTTCTTTTTGTTGGTACTAAAAAAGCTGCTGGCGAAACAATCAAAGAAGCTGCACTTTCATGTGACCAGTTCTACGTTGATCACCGCTGGTTAGGTGGTATGTTGACTAACTGGAAAACAGTTCGCCAATCAATCAAGCGTCTAACTACTCTAGAAGCACAATCACAAGACGGTACATTCGAGCAACTTACTAAGAAAGAAGCTCTAATGAACACACGTGAAATGGAAAAACTAGAGAAAAGCCTTGGTGGTATCAAAACTATGGGCGGTTTACCTGACGTTATCTTCGTAATCGATGCTGACCACGAGCACATCGCTATTAAAGAAGCTAACAACCTAGGTATCCCAGTAGTAGCTATTGTTGATACTAACTCAAACCCAGACAACATCGATTTTGTTGTACCTGGTAACGATGATGCGATCCGTGCTATCAAACTTTATGCAGGTGCTGTTGCAGCAACTGTAAATGAAGGCCGTAATCAAGACATCGCTGCACAAGCGGAAAGCGACTTCATCGAAGAAGCTAAATAATAAAGCTTTTCGATTTAATCGATGCTCTTATTAACTAAGTGCACTATTTAGTTAACAGGAGCCATATGGCTCCTGTTTTTTTTTGTATAGAAATTGAGGAAATTACCCATGGCAATTACTGCTGCAATGGTTAAAGAACTGCGCGAACGTACAGCTGCAGGCATGATGGATTGTAAAAAAGCTTTAGTTGAAGCTGAAGGCGATATGGAATTAGCAATCGAGAACATGCGTAAATCAGGCGCTGTTAAAGCGGCTAAAAAAGCTGGTCGTATTGCTGCTGAAGGCGTTGTTAAAACTAAAATTGCTAACGGCGTTGCTGTTCTAGTTGAAATTAACTCAGAAACAGATTTCGTAGCAAAAGATGCAAGCTTCCTAGCATTTGCTAACCAAGTTGTTGAAGTTGCTCACGCTGGTGAATTCGATTCAGCTGAAGCACTACTAGCTGCTAAATTTGATGCTGAATTAACAGTTGAAGAAGCGCGTGCTAACCTAATTGCTAAAATTGGCGAGAACATCAATGTTCGTCGTTCAGTTGTAGTTAAAGGTGATAACATGGCGTCTTACATACATGGCGGCACTATCGGTGTTGTTACTGTACTTAAAGGCGGTAACGAAGAACTAGCTAAGAAACTTGCTATGCACGTAGCAGCAGCTAAGCCAGAATTCGTTAAACCTGAAGATGTACCTGCTTCAGTTGTTGAAAAAGAAAAAGCGATCCAAATCGAAATCGCAGTGAACAGTGGCAAACCACAAGAAATCGCTGAGAAAATGGTTGTTGGTCGTATGAAGAAATTCACTGGTGAAGTGAGCCTTACAGGTCAAGCTTTCATCATGGAACCTTCAAAAACTGTTGGTCAACTTCTTAAAGAAGAAGGCGCTGACGTTTTAAACTTCATCCGTATCGAAGTTGGTGAAGGCATCGAAAAAGCTGAAGATGATTTCGCAGCTGAAGTTGCAGCTACAGTAGCAGCAGCACAAAAAGCATAATTTAATTATTGCTGAAGATTTAATATAGACCGCGGCTTAGGCTGCGGTTTTTCCACAATTAGGATAAAGAGATCATGATGACTACCAACCCGAAACCTGCATATCGTCGTATTTTATTAAAACTTAGCGGTGAAGCGCTGATGGGCGACGAGAATTTTGGTATTGACCCTAAAGTTCTGGATCGCATGGCGCAAGAAATCAAAGAAATTGTTGAGCTGGGTGTTCAAGTTGGTTTAGTTATTGGTGGCGGTAACTTATTCCGTGGTGCAGGTCTTGCTGAAGCGGGTATGAACCGTGTAGTGGGCGATCACATGGGCATGTTAGCGACTGTGATGAATGGCTTAGCAATGCGTGATGCACTCCACCGTGCTTATGTGAATGCTCGTTTAATGTCTGCAATTGAATTACGTGGCGTATGTGACAGCTATAACTGGGCTGAAGCAATTAGCTTATTAAAAACTGGCCGAGTAGTGATCTTCTCTGCTGGTACAGGTAACCCATTCTGTACAACTGATTCTGCTGCGTGTTTACGTGGTATCGAAATTGAAGCTGATATTGTATTAAAAGCAACAAAAGTTGATGGTGTATACTCTGAAGATCCAGTAAAAAATCCAAATGCTGAATTTTACGATAACCTTGAGTATCGTGAAGTTGTAGAAAAAGAACTTAAAATCATGGATCTATCTGCATTCACTATGGCACGTGACCATAATTTACCGATGCGCGTATTTAACATGAATAAGCCAGGTGCTTTACGCCGTGTTATTATGGGTGAAGCTGAAGGCACATTGATTTCAAATGCAGCAAAGAAATAAAACTAAGTCTCAGATTCAGTAAATAAATACAATAGTTTAAAGTTTAGAGGCATTATAACAAGACCTCTAAATTGAATTGATTTACACTAAGTAAGTAAATTCTCATCGATAAGGCAATGGCGACCATTGCTCGACAAATTTAAGGAATACGTTGTGATCAACGAAATTAAAGATGACGCTCAGACCCGTATGGGCAAAACTATCGACGCATTAAAAGGTCAACTATCTAAAGTTCGAACTGGCCGTGCACACCCAAGTATCCTAAACGGTATTACTGTTTCTTACTATGGTGCTAACACTCCGTTGAATCAAATTGGTAACGTAGGTACTGAAGATTCACGTACATTAAGCATTACTGTATTTGATGCCACTATGGTAAAAGCGGTAGAAAAAGCAATCATGTCGTCTGATTTGGGTCTTAACCCTCAGTCTGCTGGTACCAATATCCGTATTCCATTACCAGCGCTAACAGAAGAACGTCGTAAGAGCTTAATCAAAGTTGTACGTGCTGATGCAGAACAATGCCGTGTTGCTATTCGTAACATCCGTCGTGATGCAAATGGCGATATTAAAGCGCTATTAAAAGAAAAAGAAATCGGTGAAGATGATGATCGCCGTGCACAAGACGAAATTCAAAAAATGACTGATGTCAATATCAAGCAAGTTGATACGATATTAGCAGACAAAGAAAAAGACTTAATGGAAGTGTAATCTCGATTACATTTTTTAAGACGCCGTATTTCGATACGGCGTTTTAATTTTTAATGGATAAAGATAGTAATGGTAAACTCAACTGAACTCGAAGCGTTAGTCAATGACTCGAAACCTAAGCATGTTGCAATCATCATGGATGGCAATGGGCGTTGGGCGCAGCAGCGTGGTAAAATACGTGTTAAAGGCCACCATGAAGGTGTTAAGTCTGTTCGTCAAGTTGTGAGTAGTGCATTAGCTATAGGAATTGAGTCGTTAACGTTATTTGCGTTTAGTAGTGAAAATTGGCGTCGACCAGAAGCTGAAGTTAGTATGTTAATGAAGTTATTCATGACAGTGTTAACGCGAGAAGTGAAGAAACTACATAAAAACCAAATCCGCCTAAAAATCATTGGTGATGTATCTGCATTTAGTCTAGCCATTCAAGCCAAGATTACTGAAGCTGAAACGTTAACGTGTAATAACACTAAACTCACGCTCAATATTGCGGCCAACTACGGTGGTCAATCTGATATCGCCAATGCCGCGAAGCAGATTGCTATCGCAGTTAAAACTGGCGAAATAAGCTTAGATCAAATTGATGACAAAATGTTGGGGCAGCATATTGCCATGGCTGACCAGCCAGCTGTTGATTTGATGATCCGCACGGGTGGCGATCACCGGATTAGTAATTTTCTGTTATGGCAACTCGCGTATGCGGAATTATATTTCACTGACACCTTATGGCCTGACTTTGATAAAACGGCATTTGAAGATGCTATTTTTAGCTTTGTAAACAGAGAACGTCGTTTTGGTGGCACAGGTGAACAGATCCGAGCTATTTTAACTAAACAGCAATAAACACATATAGTAGCGTTGAGATAAAATTCTGGACGTTTTTTAATAGGAGAACAACTTTGCTTAAGCAACGAATTACCACCGCATTAATTTTAGCTCCATTAGCGCTTGCCGCTATCTTTCTGTTACCTCTACAGTGGTTCGCACTTGCAATCGCAGGTGTGTTTATCTTAGCAACCAAAGAGTGGGCGGTATTGGTCGATAAGAATAACAGTAAATTACCGAATGCGCTTATCGTTGGTTACTCACTTATTCTGGGTGCGACATTATTAGTTATTCCACCCGATGTACGTCATATCTGGCAAGTGACGGATAATAATGAAACTGTGTTAGTACCCTTAGTCAGTGGTATTTTGACTGTCGGTGCTGTGTGGTGGTTAATTTGCGCAGCATTAGTATTAACTTATCCAAACAGCGCTAAAGCGTGGACTAAGAATACCTTAGTGAAAGTCGTCTTTGGTATTGTTACCTTAGTGCCATTTTTTTGGGCAATGCTAGCACTGCGTTCTTATCAATATTTCCATGATCCACTGGCTGGTGCATGGTTAGTGATGCTAGTGATGTTCTTAGTATGGGGCGCAGATTCAGGTGCTTACTTTACTGGCAAGAAATTTGGTAAAAATAAATTAGCACCAAGAGTAAGCCCGGGTAAAACCCGAGAAGGCTTTTTGGGTGGTGTTGTTGTATCTATGCTTATCGCGCTAATTGCTGCAGTTGTGATGACGGTTTCACCTTCAGGGGAACTTGATAGCACTAAGTTTGTCATAATCCTGTTCACGTGCTTTATCACGTCAATTTCATCAACATTAGGTGATCTTAACGAGAGTATGTTTAAACGTGAAGCGGGTGTAAAAGACAGTGGAACGTTATTACCTGGTCACGGCGGCATTTTAGATCGTATTGATAGCTTAACGGCTGCATTACCGGTATTTGCTGTTATTTATTTAGTTTGTTTTTAAGGGAGCGTTATTGTGATTGGATTAACGATACTGGGTGCCACCGGCTCGATTGGTAAAAGTACCCTTACAGTTGTTCGTAATAATCCTGAGCGCTTTCGGATACAGGCTTTAACGGCGAATAGTAATGTCACTGAGATGCTGGCGCAATGTTTAGAATTTAAACCTTGTTATGCCGTAATGCTTAATGATGTTGCCGCAAGCCAGTTAGCGCAACAACTAAAATCACTTAACTGCTCTACTGAGGTGTTATCTGGGATGGACGCCTTATGCCAGGTTGCAGCGCTTGATGAGAGTGACATGGTGATGGCGGCGATTGTTGGTGCCGCAGGACTAATGCCTACGTTAGCTGCAGTGCGTGCTGGTAAACGTATTTTGCTGGCCAATAAAGAAGCGCTAGTGATGTCTGGCGCTTTATTTATGCAAGAAGTAAAAGCCAGTGGCGCGCAATTATTACCGATTGATAGTGAACACAATGCCATATTCCAAGCGATGCCTTTGGCTGTGCAAAGCAACTTGGGTTTTTGTAACCTTGTTGCAGAGGGCATCAGTAAAATATTATTAACCGGTTCTGGTGGTCCATTCCGTTATAGCGATATTGCAGATTTAGCTGCGGTGACGCCGGCACAGGCTTGTGCGCATCCTAACTGGTCTATGGGTCAGAAAATCTCAGTTGATTCAGCGACCATGATGAATAAAGGCTTAGAGTATATTGAAGCTAAGTGGTTATTTAATGCTGACGAAGCGCAGATCCAAGTGGTTATCCATCCTCAGTCTGTGATCCACTCTATGGTGCAATATACTGATGGTTCAGTGTTAGCACAAATGGGGGAACCGGATATGTGTACGCCAATTGCCCATGCAATGGCTTATCCTCAGCGCATCCCTTCAGGTGTTAAACCACTCGATTTCTTCGAAATGGGTGAATTGACCTTCTTGAAACCTGATTATACCCGTTACCCTTGTTTGAAATTAGCCATAGATGCTTGTTATCAAGGTCAAGCGGCAACCACCACGTTAAATGCAGCGAATGAAATTGCGGTAGATGCCTTCTTAACGGGGCAAATTGGTTTCACCGATATTGCCCGTGTCAATGCCAGCGTTTTGGAACGTTTAAGTATTTCTGCAGCGAACAGTATTGATGCCTTGATTGATATTGATGCCATGGCGCGAATCGACGCCCAACAAACAATAAGCAGAGTCGCAAAATGATATCGTCTTTATGGAATCTAGGTGCATTCATTATTGCCCTAGGCATTTTAGTTGCTATACACGAGTTTGGTCACTTTTGGGTAGCACGTCGCTGTGGCGTTAAAGTATTACGTTTTTCGATTGGTTTTGGTAAAACGCTATGGATGCGTACCGGTAAAGACGGTACTGAATATGCTGTCGCCATGATCCCATTAGGCGGCTTTGTTAAGATGCTTGATGAACGCGTTGATGACGTACCTGAAGAATTAAAATCACAATCCTTTAATCGTAAACCGGTATTAGCCAGGATCGCCATTGTTGCTGCTGGGCCGTTAGCAAACTTCGCGTTAGCCATTGTGGCTTTTTGGCTGATGTTCATGATCGGCGTACCGAGTGTAAAACCAGTGATTGGTGATGTAGCTCCGCATTCGGTGATGGCGCAAGCTGGTGTGACGAATAAAGCGATTATTACTGCGATTGATGGTCAAGCTGTTCAAGATTGGAATGACGTTAGTCTTAAGTTAATTGAACACATGGGTGAACCATCTATGGCGATGCAGTTATATCTTGAGGACACTCACTATACGGTATCGCGACAGGTTGATTTACGTGAATGGCAGTTTGATCCTGAGCGCGAGTCACCGATTACCAGCATGGGGTTAACGCCTTACCGACCAGCGGTGAGTCAAGAACTGGCTGAAGTCATTAAAGGCAGTGCCGGTGAAAAGGCGGGTCTATTGGCTGGCGATAAAATTATTGCAGTAGCAGAGCAACCTATTGATAGTTGGTTAATGCTAGTTGATCAAATACAAAATAGTCCAGACCAGACATTAGCAATAAGCATACTGCGTAATGGCCAACAATTAGTATTGAATGTGACACCAAAAGGTAAAGCAGATGCCGATGGCGTATTAAAAGGTTATTTAGGCGTTGCACCTGTGGTTGCCAGTTATCCTGAAGATTATCTTGTTGATATTCAATATGGTATTCTAGATTCAGTACAACAGTCTGTGGAACGAACTTGGCAGCTTACGGCGCTGACATTTAAGATGATTGGCCGTTTAGTGACCGGTGACATTTCGCTGAATAACTTAAGTGGACCGATTTCTATTGCCAAAAGTGCGGGCGCCAGTGCGGATTATGGCTTGGTTTATTTCTTAGGTTTCCTTGCCTTGATTAGTGTTAATTTAGGCTTAATGAATTTAATGCCACTGCCAGTACTAGATGGTGGCCATCTAATGTATTACACATTTGAACTGATTACCGGTCGACCTGTATCTGAAAAGATCCAAGAGTTTGGTTTTAAAATTGGTTCAGTCATTATTATGCTATTAACGGGACTTGCCTTATTTAATGACTTCGCTCGTTTATAAGTCATTGAATTACGTTTTAGGGATTATTTACTCAGAATGATAATTAATAAATATATAGTTGGCGTACTACTTTCAAGTGCTTGCTTAATTACCAGTGCGACAGCTGCTGAAAATAGCTTCATTGTTGACGATATTCAAGTCGAAGGCTTACAACGTGTAACGCTCGGTGCGGCATTATTGAATATTCCACTGCGAGAAGGTGATCGCGTCAGCAGCAGTGATACCGCGTTAGCCGTGAAGAAATTATACGCATCAGGCAACTTTGATGATATTGAGCTGTACCGTGATGGTGCGACGCTAGTTTTTAAAGTTACTGAATTACCGACGATTAGTAGCATTGAATTTGTTGGTAATGAGGCGATCCCAGAAGAACAATTACAAGAAAGTCTTAATTCATCTGGCATTCGTGTTGGCGAGCCGATTGATCGCACTATCATTCGTTCGGTAGAGCAGGGATTGCAGGAATTCTATTATGGCGCAGGTCGTTATAGCGCAAAAATAAATACCATTATTACCCCGTTACCACGTAACCGTATTGATATTAAATTTAGTTTCGTTGAAGGTAAATCAGCGGAAATTAAACAGCTCAATATTTTAGGTAACACGGTTTACTCAACCGCAGAATTAAAAAATATATTTGAGCTCAGTGATCATACGCCGTGGTGGAACTTTATGGCTGATCAGCAGTATCAAAAACAAATGCTGGCTGGTGATTTAGAGAAACTGCGTAGCCATTATGTTGATAAGGGTTATATCCGTTTTAAAACTGAATCAACGCAAGTTTCCATGACGCCAGATAAACAAGGTATTTATATCACCCTTAAAGTGGATGAAGGTGAGCAATATAAACTCGGTCACATTGTGTTAACCGGTGATCTACTCGATAAAGAACAAGAGTTACGCGGTTTATTAGCGCTTAACTCAGGCGAGCTATACAGTGGTGCCAGTGTCACGGCAACAGAAGAAAGCCTCAGTCGTTATTTAAGCCGCTTTGGTTATGCATATCCAAAAGTATCTACCTATCCAGAAATAAATGACGAAGACCATACGGTTAACCTCACTATTGCGGTTGAACCGGGCCCGCGTATTTATGTGCGCCGTATTAACTTTGCCGGTAATGATGTCACTAAAGATGAAGTACTGCGTCGCGAAATGCGTCAGATGGAAGGAACTTGGTTATCGAACCGCTTAATTGACCGTTCTAAAACGCGTCTTAACCAACTTGGTTTCTTTGAAACCGTGAACACTAATACAGTACGTGTACCGGGTCAGATGGATGTGGTTGACGTTAATGTGCAAGTGAAAGAACAACCAGCAGGCTCATTTAATGCCGGTATTGGTTATGGTTCAGAATCTGGTTTAAGTTTAAATGCCGGTATTCAACAGGATAACTTCTTTGGTACCGGTAATAAGGCGGGTATCAGTGTTAGTACCAATGACTACTCGAAAAATGCCAGCTTAAATTATACCGACCCGTACTTTACGGTTGATGGTGTGAGCTTTGGTGGTAAACTTTATTTCACTGACTTTGAAGCATCAGAAGCGGACATTGTCGATTATAACAACCGTACTTATGGTGTATCGGGTACCTTAGGTTTCCCTGTTAACGAAAACAATACCCTGAGCTTTAGTTTAGGTTATGAATGGAATAAAATCTCGCAAACTACTACCTATGCACAAACTCAGATTTTCTGGGATATTTATGATAAAGATTTTGATGCTGACGGTAGCTTTGTCGTATTCCAAGGTTTTGATGTTTCAGCATCTTGGCGTCGCCGTACCTTAAATCGCGGGGTATTTGCCACATCGGGTTCGGAACAAAAAGCTAACTTTACCATGACAGTACCTGGTTCAGATGTACAGTATTTTAAAATGAGCTTGGATAATAAGTATTATGTGCCGATATCAAGCAACCATCGCTGGTCAGTATTGATGCGTGGTCGCGTGGCTTATGGTAATGGTTATGGTCAGACATCCAATGGTGATGATCACATCTTACCATTTTATGAAAACTACTATGCCGGTGGTTTCTACTCGGTACGTGGTTTTAACAGTAATACCATTAGTCCAAAAGGCATACAAAATACCGCAGGTCCGAGTAACCCTGGTGATACCGGCTACGTTGCGACGGACTCTTCGGTTGGTGGTAATGCCCTAGCAACGGGTAGTGTTGAACTAATTTTCCCAACACCATTTTTAAGCGAAGAATACGCTAATCTTGTACGTACAACGGTATTTGTTGATGCTGGTTCAGTATGGGATACGGAGTTTAACTCCAGCGACTATCCGAGCGGAAGTTGTTTAGGAAATTGTGACAACTTTGGTGACTATTCTGACCCTGCGCGTATACGTGCCTCTGTGGGTGTTAGTTTACAGTGGCTATCACCAATGGGCCCATTAGTATTCTCATTGGCCACGCCATTGAAAGAATACGAAGGCGACAAAACAGAAGTATTCACCTTTAATATTGGTAGCACTTTCTAAGCCAAAGCATATTGAATAAATGCGTACGTTCAGTATCAGAACGTGCGCCTTAAGTTTAAATCTAATTAGGGATTAACATGAAAAAAATTATTAAAGCAACAGCATTAGCCTTGGCACTTGGTGCATCATTTACTGCCAGTGCAGCTGGTTATGCCGTCGTTGATGCCGGTCAAATATTACAGCAATTACCACAACGTGAAGCAATTGGTAAACGTTTGAACGAAGAATTCCAAACGCGCGCTGTAGAACTAAATAAGTTGCAAAAAGAATTGGTTACATTAAACGAGAAACGTCAGCGTGATGCAGCGTTAATGACACCACAAGAGCAAACTAAACTGGTGCGTAAATTAGAAGAATTAGATGCACAGCTAAAATTAAAAGGCAAAGCGTTTAAAGAAGATCAGCAACGTCGTGGTCAAGAAGAAAATAACAAGCTGTTAGTATTATTACAAAATGCCATTGAAACCGTCTCTAAGCGTGATGGTTATGATCTGGTGATCACCAAACAAGCGGCTTTATTCCTAGATCCAAAATTAGATATCTCTGATAAAATAATACAAGAATTAAGCAAGTAATTATATTTCACCGTACTAAAAGTATAGTAAAATAGCATAAGAATTTTTATAGATAGAAAGGTTTAACATGGCAATGACGTTACAACAAATAGCAACGGCAATTCAAGCTGAGCTACACGGCGATGGTAGTATTGAGATCAGTACGATTAATTCGATGCAAAATGCACAGCCGGGTAGTATCACTTTTTTAAGCGATAGCAAATACAGCGCTCAATTAGCTACTGTTGCAGCTTCTGCAGTAATTGTTAAACCTGATGATCTTGCAGCGTGTAATACCAATGCACTTGTGATGAAAAACCCGTACGTTGGTTTTGCGTTAGTGGCACAGTTGCTTGATACTACACCCGCACCAGCTACTGATATTGCGTCAAGTGCGGTTATTGCAGACGATGTGGTACTGGGTGAAAATGTGGCCATCGGTGCCAATGCTGTTATCGAAACGGGTGTGACGTTAGCAGATAATGTTGTTATCGGCGCTGGTTGTTTTGTTGGTAAAAATACCATTATTGGTCAGAGCACTAAATTGTGGGCAAATGTTACTATCTACCACAATATTGCAATTGGCAGTGATTGTCTGATCCAAAGTGGCGCTGTAATCGGCGCTGACGGTTTTGGTTATGCCAATGATGGTGGCCGTTGGATCAAGATCCCACAACTCGGCCGAGTAATCATCGGCGATCGCGTTGAAATTGGTGCGTGCACTACGATTGATCGCGGTGCGTTAGATAATACCATTATTAGCGACGGCGTGATTTTAGATAATCAGTGTCAAGTCGGCCATAATGTTGAAATAGGTGAAAACACCGCTATCTCTGGCGGTACTCTGCTAGCAGGAAGCTTAAAATTAGGTAAACAATGCATGATTGGTGGTGGTAGTGTTATCAATGGTCATATGGAAATAACCGATAACGTTAATATCACCGGCATGTCGATGGTAATGCGACCGATTGATAAAGCGGGTTTGTATTCATCTGGTATTCCGGCACAAGCTAATCGTGAATGGCGTCGTCAAACGGCTCGTGTAATGAAAATTGATGATATGCATAAACGCTTATCGAAACTAGAAAAATCAAGCTAAACCTAAGCGTTATAAAGCTTTCGTTGCGACAGGAATTAAAATTTTGAGCGAACAAAAAAATACCATTGAAATACGAGAAATCATGAGCCTTTTACCACACAGGTTTCCATTTTTACTTGTAGACCGTGTATTGGATTATGTACCGGGTAAGTCGATACATGCCATTAAAAATGTATCGGTAAATGAGCCGCAATTTACTGGCCATTTTCCAACCAACCCTATTTTTCCTGGGGTATTGATTTTAGAAGCATTAGCACAAGCATCGGGTTTGTTAGGGTATAAATCTGATGGTGGTCCTGCAGACAATGAGCTTTATTATTTCGCCGGAATTGATAAGGCGCGTTTCCGTAAACCTGTTGTGCCTGGTGATGTTTTACACCTGCATATCGAATTAATTAAAGAACGCCGTGGTATCGGTCGCTTTACTGCAATTGCAAAAGTTGATGGTAAAGTAGTTTGCGATGCTGAGATCATGTGCGCGAAACGAGAGGCTAACTAGTGATCCATGAAACCGCTATTGTGCATGAAGGCGCAAAAATTGGTAATAATGTAAAAATTGGTCCTTGGACTATCGTTGGTGAAAATGTTGAGATTGGCGATGATTGTGTTATTGCTTCTCATGTTGTTATTAATGGTCCTTGTAAAATTGGTAAAGCTAATCGCTTTTTCCAATTTGGCTCAATTGGTGAAGAATGCCAAGATCTAAAGTATGCGGGTGAAAACACGCGTCTTGAGATTGGTGATAATAATGTCTTCCGTGAAGGCGTTACTATCCACCGTGGTACAGTTCAAGACCAAGGTTTAACCAAAATTGGTAGCAATAGCTTATTCATGGTAAATACTCACGTTGCACACGATGTTATTATCGGTGATAACTGTATTTTTGCTAATAATGCGACCTTAGCAGGTCATGTACATATTGGTGATTACGTTATTTTTGGTGGCCATGCTGCGATTCACCAGTTTGGTAAAGTCGGTTCTCATGCCTTCGTTGCCGGTGGTTCGGTTATCATTAAAGATATCCCGCCTTATGTGATGGCATCGGGTCACCATGCTAAGCCGTTTGGCATTAATTCTGAAGGCCTTAAGCGCCGTGGATTTGATGCTGATGCAATTAAAGCCGTTAAGCGTGCTTACCGTATCGTGTTCCGTCAAGGTAACACCGTCGCTGAAGCATTAGCGGCATTAGCAGAAAGTGCAAATGAACAACCAAGCGTTGCTTTGTTTACAGAATTTTTAAAAACCAATGAACGTGGTATTATTCGTTAATCGTATTCTTTATAGATAGCTTACAATGACAACGAAACCATTACGTATTGGTATTATCGCCGGGGAAGTCTCCGGCGATATTTTAGCTGCCGCACTGATCAAAGAAATTAAATCCCGTCACCCTGATGCCATTTTCGAAGGTATTGCTGGACCACGCATGCAAGCGCTTGGTTTTAATACACTGTTTGAGATGGAAGAGCTATCTGTATTTGGACTAGTGGAAGTGCTAGGTCGATTACCAAGATTGTTTAAAGTAAAGCGGGAAGTCCTTGCCCATTTTAAACAAAATCCACCTGATATCTTTATTGGTGTTGATGCGCCTGATTTTAATATTCCCATTGAACTAAAACTGAAAGCGGACGGTATAAAAACCGTGCATTATGTCAGCCCTTCAGTTTGGGCGTGGCGTCAAAAGCGTGTTTTCAAAATTAAAAAAGCCGTAGATATGGTATTAGCTTTTCTACCGTTTGAAAAAGCTTTCTATGATGAATATGATGTGCCTTGTCGCTTTATTGGCCATACCATGGCTGATTCTATTCCCTTAGCTGGCGCTGATAAACAAGCTGCTATTAGCGAACTTAAACTCGATCCTAAACAACGTTATGTGGCTATTTTACCTGGCAGTCGTGCTGGTGAAGTGGGATTACTGTCTGCAAGCTTTTTAGAGACCGCTATTTTATTAAAACAGCGTTTTAGTGACTTACAGTTTGTTATACCTATGGTCAATGAAGAACGTAAAGCACAATTTCTCGCTATTAAGCAAGAAGTTGCCCCTGACCTTGATGTGATCATTTTAGATGGTCATGCGCGTGAAGCCATGGCTGTTGCTGATGCGGTATTATTAGCATCTGGTACCGCTGCGCTGGAAACCATGTTGATGAAACGTGCTATGGTGGTAGGTTATCGCGTTAAACCGCTAACCTATAAGATCATGCTACGCTTGATGAAAGCGCCATTTGTATCATTACCTAACTTATTAGCGAAAAAAGAAATTGTCGCAGAGCGGTTACAAGATGATTGCCAGCCAGAGATTTTGGCTGAAGAAATGGCTAAGCTGTTAACGACAGATAATGCAGCTCTCATTAAGCACTTTACTGAATTACATGAGCAAATTCGTTGTAATGCCGACAAACAAGCTGCAGATGCAGTACTTGAATTAATTAATGACAATAATATCCCAGCAGTAGAGCAGGTAACTAAAAATGTATGATGAAATAATTTACCCAGAAGGGAAACTTGTTGCTGGTGTTGACGAAGTTGGACGTGGTCCATTAGTCGGTGATGTGGTCACCGCCGCAGTGATATTAGATCCAAACAATCCTATTATAGGCTTAACGGATTCAAAAAAATTAAGTGAGAAAAAACGCCAACTATTGTTTCCGGAAATTAAAGAGAAAGCATTAGCTTGGAGTATTGGCCGTTGTAGCCCAGAAGAGATTGATGAGCTGAATATCTTACAAGCGACTATGCTGGCTATGCAACGCGCTGTTGCTGGACTGCCAATACAACCTGAGCATGTATTTATTGATGGTAATCGCTGTCCGGCATTACCTATGTCCGCCGAAGCGATTGTTAAAGGTGATTTACGCGTAGCCGAGATAAGTGCTGCGTCGATCTTAGCAAAAGTAGTACGCGATGCCGAGATGGAAGAACTGGATAAACGTTTTCCTGAATATGGTTTTGCTCAACACAAAGGTTATCCAACCAAGGCGCATATGGAAAAGTTAGCCGAGCTTGGACCGACAGAAGAATACCGTAAAAGTTTTAAACCTGTGCAACGCGCGTTAGGTTTATTGAAATAAGATGAGGTGGCTGTGGCCACTTAATCGTAATTGTTTCTCGTTTATTTTATCTACTCTCAATTAGCAGAAAGTTTATTTATGGCAGAACCTCGTTTTATTCACCTGCATTTACACTCTGAATTCTCAATGGTGGACAGCTTAGTACGTATTAAACGTCTTGCTCCCCGCTTACAAGAACTCAATATGCCTGCAATCGCGTTAACCGATCAAACCAATATGTGTGCATTGGTTAAGTTTTATGGTGCGATGGAACGCGCTGGTGTTAAACCTATTCTTGGCGCTGATTTTTGGGTACAAAGTGAAGAGTACCCCGAAGAGCAATTTAAGATCACAGCTCTGGCTAAAGATAATAAAGGTTATAACAACATTACGGTGTTGATCTCTAAAGCGTATAGCCGCGGTCATGTTGATGGTCGTGCCATCATAGATAAAGCCTGGCTTGCAGAGCATGCCGAAGGTGTTATCTTATTATCAGGTGGCCGTAATGGTGATATAGGTAAAGCCTTATTAAAGGGTAATAGTGACCTTGCACAGCAGTGTTTACAATTTTACCAAACCCATTTTTCTGATAGTTATTATCTTGAACTTATCCGAACTGGACGTCAGGACGAAGAAGCTTATTTACACATGGCCGTTGAGTTTGCCAGTCAGCATCAATTGCCTGTCGTTGCGACCAATGACGTGGTGTTCTTGAATGAAGACGAATTTGACGCCCATGAGGTCCGAGTATCGATCCATGATGGCTATACGTTAGAAGATAAACGTCGTCCTAGGCTGTACAGTAAAGAACAATACTTACGCAGCGAAGATGAAATGTGTGCGTTATTTGCTGATATTCCCGAAGCATTGGCGAACTCTGTTGAAATTGCTAAACGTTGTAATGCCACGGTGCGCTTAGGTGAATACTTTTTACCTAACTTCCCAACGGGTGAGCTTTCTACCGAAGACTTTTTAGTTAAAGTATCTGAAGATGGTTTGGTTGAACGTTTAGATTTCCTGTTTCCAGATCCTGCTGAGCGTGAACGTCAGCGCCCGGGTTATGAAGAACGTTTAGATATCGAGCTTAAAGTAATTAACAACATGGGATTCCCGGGTTACTTCTTGATCGTAATGGAGTTCATTCAGTGGAGTAAGGATAACAATATTCCGGTTGGCCCTGGTCGTGGGTCCGGCGCTGGTTCATTAGTGGCTTACGCGCTTAAAATTACGGATCTTGATCCAATAGAATATGAATTACTGTTCGAGCGTTTCTTGAATCCAGAGCGTGTCTCCATGCCCGATTTCGATGTCGATTTCTGTATGGACCGTCGTGATGAAGTAATCGATCACGTTGCTGAATTGTATGGGCGTGATGCGGTAAGTCAGATCATTACTTTTGGTACCATGGCGGCAAAAGCGGTAATTCGCGATGTAGGACGTGTGCTTGGTCATCCGTTTGGTTTTGTTGATCGAATTTCTAAGCTTATTCCGGGTGATCCGGGGATGAATTTAACCAAAGCATGGGAAATTGAACCGCGCTTGGATGAGCTGTACCAAGGCGATGAAGAAGTACGTGCGTTGGTTGATATGGCACGTATTCTCGAAGGTGTTATACGTAACGCCGGTAAACATGCCGGTGGTGTGGTTATTTCACCCACAGTGATCACTGATTTTTCACCACTGTATTGTGATGATGAAGGTCATAACCCGGTCACCCAGTTTGATAAGAACGACGTGGAAGAAGCCGGATTGGTTAAATTCGATTTCTTGGGTTTACGTACCTTAACCATTATTCAGTGGGCGCTGGATATGGCGAACCCGCATCTCGTCAAACAAGGTAAAGAAGCGATTCGTATTGAGTCGATCGACATTACCGACCAGAGATGTTTTGACTTATTACAGCGTTCAGAAACGACCGCGGTATTCCAGCTTGAATCTCGTGGTATGAAAGATCTGATCCGTCGTTTAAAACCCGATAGTTTTGAAGACATGATTGCACTGGTGGCTTTGTTCCGTCCTGGTCCACTGCAATCAGGCATGGTAGATAACTTTATTGACCGTAAGCACGGTCGAGAAGAAGTATCTTACCCTGATGCTCAGTATCAACATGAATCGTTGAAAGAAATTCTCGACCCGACTTACGGCATTATCTTGTACCAAGAACAAGTAATGCAGATTGCCCAAGTCTTATCTGGTTATACCTTAGGTGGCGCCGACATGTTACGTCGTGCTATGGGTAAGAAAAAACTAGAAGAGATGGAGAAACAGCGTGGTACCTTTAAAGAAGGTGCGATAAACAACGGCGTCGATGGCGAACTGTCGATGAAGATCTTCGATCTGGTAGAAAAGTTCGCTGGTTACGGTTTCAATAAATCGCATTCCGCGGCTTATGCACTGGTATCGTATCAAACGTTGTGGATGAAGACGCATTATCCGTCTTATTTCATCGCCGCGGTAATGTCTGCAGATATGGACAATACTGAAAAAGTCGTGACGCTAGTTGATGAAGTTGAACGCATGGGGCTGAAAATTTTACCGCCTGATGTGAACAAAGGTCTGTTTAAATTTAACGTCGATGAAGACCAAACCATTATTTATGGTATTGGTGCGATTAAAGGCGTGGGTGAAGGCCCGATTGACGCCATTATTGCTGCGCGTGAAAGTGGTGGTGAATTCTCTGATTTGTTTGATTTTTGTAATCGTGTTGATTTGAAAAAGATCAATAAACGTATCATGGAAAAGCTGATTTACGCTGGAGCATTAGATAAATTAGGTCCTCATCGTGCGGCTTTACATGCTACCTTACCTGAAGCAATGAAAGCGGCTGCGCAACATGCAATGGCTGAAGCGCACGGTCAAAGTGATCTGTTTGGTATTTTAACCACAGAACCGGAAGAAATTGAAAGCAAGTTTGCCGATGTACCTGAATGGCCTGATAAAGTATGGTTAGAGGGGGAACGCGAAACCTTAGGTCTTTACCTTACTGGTCATCCCATTAATCAGTATATTAAAGAAGTTAAGCGTTATTCGAGTAACCGCTTGAAAGATGTGAAACCGACCGAACGGGGTAAAGTTGTGACGGCGGTTGGTTTGGTTATTTCTGCGCAAGTGAAAGTGACCAAAAAAGGTACCCGTATGGGGATCTTAGAAATTGATGATAAGAGTGGCCGCTTAAGTGTGATGTTCTTCTCAGAAGCGTTTGAACGTTATGAGGAATATATCGCCAAAGATCGTATTTTAGTGATTACTGGAGAGGTCAGCTTTGACGATTTCAATGGTGGGTATAAGATGACCGCTAGAGAAGTTATGGATATCGAAGCCGCGCGTGAGCGTTATGCGCGAGGCCTCACTCTGCAATTAAATGCAGACAAAATAAATGATGCGTTTATGGGTAAGTTTATGGAAACACTTGAACCTTATCGAGCAGGTACTTGTCCCATAAATATATGTTATCAACGCGCCGACGCTAAGGCGAAAATGACCTTAGGTGTGGAATGGCGAGTATCACCCACCGATGAGCTCCTCTACGGATTAGAGCTGATGTTAGGGTCGGGAAATGTTGAGCTTGAATTTGATTAGTACTGACGCGAATAAACGCTCGTCATTAGCTATTAGCAATAATATTAGATAAGGAAGCAGCGCCTCATGGCCTTAAATTTTTTAGATTTTGAACAGCCTATTGCAGAATTACAGGCTCAAATCGACGAATTAAAACTTGTGTCTGAAAACTCTGATGATGTTGATCTACAAGATGAAATATCACGTTTAGAAAAAAAGAATGCAGAATTAACCAAGAAAATATTCAGTGATATGAAACCTTGGGATGTGGCTAAAATGGCTCGTCATCCTCAACGTCCTTATACACTTGATTATATTGAACATGTATTCACTGATTTTGATGAACTTGCTGGTGACCGTGCATATGCTGATGATAAAGCCATTGTTGGTGGTACTGCGCGTTTAGACGGTATGCCGGTGATGATCATTGGTCAGCAAAAAGGCCGCGATACCACTGAAAAGCTAAAACGTAACTTTGGTATGCCGCGTCCAGAAGGTTACCGTAAAGCCTTACGTTTAATGAAAATGGCTGAGAAATTCAACATGCCTATAATTACCTTCATCGATACCCCGGGTGCATACCCAGGTGTTGGCGCTGAAGAACGTGGTCAAAGTGAAGCGATTGCCCGTAACTTAAAAGAAATGGCGGAGCTTACAGTACCGGTTATTTGTACTGTTATTGGTGAAGGTGGTTCTGGTGGTGCGTTAGCGATTGGTGTTGGTGATCGCGTTAACATGCTGCAATACAGCACTTATTCGGTGATCTCTCCAGAAGGTTGTGCGTCAATCTTATGGAAATCAGCAGATAAAGCGCCTTTGGCTGCTGAAGCTATGGGTATTACTGCTGAGCGACTTAAGAGCTTAGATCTGATTAATACAGTTATTGCTGAGCCACTAGGTGGTGCACATCGTGATGTACCTTTAATGGCTGCTAACTTGAAAGAACGTATTAAAGCTGATCTTGCAGAACTTGCTCCACTTGAGTCTGAAACGTTATTAGAACAACGTTATGAGCGCTTAATGTCATTTGGCATGTAAGTTCTATAGCATTTTCTTATACTACGTTCTTATACAACTACAGTATGCTTGATCTTATAGTGATATAGATAAATATTATTAAACCGCTGATAGCTTTATTAGCGGTTTTTTTATATCTGCAATTTTTCGGTATATACTGTTGGCGTCTATTCTATTTTTAATTGTGATGATAATTGTGGCTACTAACATCGATCTCTTCTCAACATTTCAGCATTATTTACAGCCGTTAACGACAGCTAAAATACAAACTACTGCTATACATAAAGAGGCTATGCCTAAAGCACCGCTGCAAATCGTACTTGCTTATAGCGGTGGCCTTGATTCCCATGTGTTATTACATTTACTCAGTCGTTATAAAGAATTATATCCGCAACACGACTATCTTGCCGTCCATGTCCATCACGGTTTAAGTGCTAACGCCGATACTTGGTTAGCGCATTGCCAATTAACCGCCGCAGCATTAGGCATTCACTTTGTGGCTGAAAAAGTAATACTTAATGTTGGCAGTCGCGAAAGTTTAGAAGCCAAAGCCCGCAGTGCCCGTTACCAAGCTATCGCGAAGCATCTTAAAGGCGAGTCATTATTATTATTAGGCCAGCATTTAGATGATCAGCTGGAAACCTTCTTGTTGCAACTTAAACGCGGCGCGGGTGTTAAGGGGTTGTCAGCAATGGCTGCACAGATGCCTTTTGCATTACAAGCTAACTGTCAAATAGTCCGGCCTTTATTGACTCTACCACAGCAATCGTTAGTGGATTATGCGACAGACCGACAGTTATCTTGGGTAGAAGATGAGAGTAATAACGATTCGAGTTATGATCGTAACTTCTTACGCCATCAAGTGATCCCCAGTTTAAAACAGCGCTGGCCCGGTATTGCCAATGCAGTACATCGCAGCGCAGAACTCTGCGCTGAACAGCAGGCATTGGCAGATGAAATTGCGCAGCTAGATTTAGTGACTTGTGAATATAGTTTTAGTGGTTTAAAGATTGTTGAGTTAGCTAAATTATCGAAAATACGCCGTAATAATGTCATTCGTTTTTGGCTTGCGAGTCAGCTGTTATCTATGCCCAGTCGCCATCATTTAGATAAATTATGGTTAGAGGTGGTGAATGCGGCGGATGATGCTAATCCACAATTAAGCTGGCAAGCGGGGCTGTTTCGTCGTTATCAAGGTGTGCTTTACCATCAGCGTAAATACGCAGCGCTAAAAGACGTTGTTATCGCACTAGAGCATACATACTCTCAATGTATAGCATTGCCGGATGATATCGGTTATTTATATTTACACAGCTATCAGCAAAGCCATTTACAACATCAGCAACAAAACCAGCTGCAAGAGTCGACACCAGACAAGGCTCAGAATATGGGTAAAAATACGTTACAACATACCAGTTCTTGCTGTGTTAGAACCCCCTTAGCTGGTGAGAAGGTCACGATCCGTTTTCGTGGTGAAGGTAAATGTCATCCTGTTGGTCGCAGTGGCTCTCGCAGTATGAAAAAGTTATACCAAGAATATCAAGTTGCACCTTGGTTACGTGATCGTATTCCACTGGTTTATTATGATGACAAGCTTGTGTGTGCGGTTGGGCTTTGGGTTTGTAAAGATTACGCAGCGCAGCAAGGTTTATGTTGGTGTTTAAGCCTGTAGCAAAGGCGATAGATTTAAGTGTTTAGGTCATTCTAACATCGGTGACGCTTACGGTTATCAGTACACGGAGACTTATCACGCTGAATTTTAGTATCCAAATGTGATGTAATACTGTTCGTTTTTATTATTTGCGATTACAATTGGTTATCTAATAAGTGATAGGTAGTAGATGTTATCATGCAGCAAGGATGTGATGAATACATGTTGAATAGCGATAAGACGATGACTGAGCAAAGCAGTAGCCAAGCAGATGGCAGTAAGGAAAATCCCTCAACATCTGTTATTAGTTATGCTCAACAAACCTCCATAACCCGTGTGATTGCACGTGCGGGACAATTGTTGCAAGCCTATAACGCAGAAAGCCGGATCATAGAACAAACCACTGAACGCCTTGGTATTGCATTTGGTTTAGACAGCGTTGAAATTGCCCTTACTTCTAAAGCCATCATTCTTACCTCTCGATTTGGCGACAATTGCATAACGACAACGCGAACAATGAAAGCGCATGGCATTGATATGGGCATCGTCTGTGAAGTACAGCGTATTTGCATCCTTGCGGAAAAGAAGATCTATGATGTCGAGCAGATAAAGCAGCGCTTAGATAACTTAACTGTACCGAAATACAATACCGTCATCGTGGCGTGTTTTGTGGCGTTATCCTGTGCGTGTTTCAGTCATTTATTTGGTGGCGACAGTATTATTTTTATCTGCACTTGGGTGACGAGCTTTATTGCCATGCGCATTCGTCAATGGTTAACCCAGTTACATCATAATCTACTCACGGTGTTTTTTATTACCGCATTTATTGCCACGTTTATTGGTAGTTTCGCCAGTGGTTTCGGTTGGGGGAATAATCCTGAATTAATTATGATCACCAGTGTGCTGCAACTGGTACCGGGCTTTCCACTAATCAATGCAGTATCGGATATGGTCAAAGGTCACGTGACTATCGGCATGGCAAGATGGATGACGGCGACTTTATTAACACTTGCTTCAGCATTAGGCATCGTCCTAGCTGTACAATTAGCGCAACAAGGCGGTTGGTTATGAGTGAACTATTATTAATGCTGGTGGATGATGCTGTGTTTGCTGGTATTGCTGCATTTGGCTTTGCCTTGCTATTCAATGTGCCCAGACAAGCACTTTTGGCTTGTGTGTTATTCGCTGCCAGCGCCCATGCGGTACGGACATTATTATTGCATGTCAATGTGCCGATTGAGTGGGCCTCATTTATTGCGGCAACATTACTGGGGTTAGCAACTGTGCCTTGGTCTCGTAAAGTGCTGATCCCACGGCCTGTGGTGACGGTTGCTGCTATTATTCCTATGATCCCTGGAGTGTATGCGTATAAAACCATGACGGGGCTAATGACATTACATCACCAAGGTTATAGCCTTGAGTTACAGCAGCAAGTTGTTGAAAATGGTTTGCTGACTATTTTTATTTTGATTGGCTTAAGCTTTGGTCTGGCGATTGCACCTGTGCTGGTGTACCGTAACAAGCCTATTGTTTGATTAAGGATCTGTTGTGATTGTTTCCATGATTGCCGCACTGGCAAATAACCGAGTAATTGGTTTAGATAATAAGATGCCGTGGCATTTACCTGCTGAATTACAACTGTTTAAACGCGCGACGCTGGGTAAGCCTATCGTCATGGGGCGTAATACCTTTGAATCAATCGGTCGTCCATTACCAGGTCGTTTAAATATCGTCTTAAGTCGACAAAGCGATTATCAACCTGAAGGCGTGACTGTTGTTGCTACGTTAGATGAAGCTGTGATTGCTGCTGGAGATGTTGAAGAGTTAATGATTATTGGTGGTGCGACGATTTACAACCAATGCTTAGCGGCTGCTGATCGTTTGTATCTCACCCATATTGATTTGACGACCGCAGGGGATACTTGGTTCCCTGACTATGAGCAGTACAATTGGCAAGAAATTGAACATGAATATTATGCGGCAGATGATAAAAATCCGCATGATTATCGCTTTAGTTTACTCGAACGTGTGAAGCAGTTATAGGTTTGCTGACGAGTTGAATGACTCTGGACTGAACTAGAAAGAAATAAAAGAAAATGCCGCACTAATCCTTTACAGTGATAGTGCGGCATTTTTTATGGGTAATAACTAGCGTTTTATAGCTGCTGGCTATTAGTCCATCGTCTCTAAAGCAGATTCGTATTCGTCGTAGTCTGCTTGAATAGCGTCGTCGTCTTTTTTACCCATTAGCGAGATAATTATAATCGCCAGGGAAGCAAAGATGATACCGGGTACGATTTCATACAGCTCAAAAATACCACCGCTTAATTGTTTCCAAACAACCACAGTCACCGCACCAATAATAATACCGGCAAGGGCACCATTACGAGTCATACCGCGCCAGTATAGCGAGATAATCAATGCTGGACCAAATGCAGCACCAAAACCAGCCCATGCATATGATACTAAACCAAGTACTGAGCTGTCTGGATTAAGGGCAAGCAGTAATGCGACGATAGACAGGCCTACCACACCGAAACGACCAACAGTAACAAGTTCTTCACTGCTTGCTTGTGGACGAATGAGCTGTTTGTAGAAATCTTCAGCCAAAGCCGATGATGATACAAGTAGTTGTGAATCCGCTGTACTCATGATTGCCGCTAAGATTGCAGCAAGTAAAATACCAGCAATAACAGGATGGAAGATGCTGTTCACTAATAGCATGAAGATCGTTTCAGTATCCGCGATAGTGATGTTGTTGGTATTGGTGTAAACCAGACCAACGAGACCGACTAGCATAGCGCCAAACATAGACAATGTAGTCCAAGTTACCGCAATGTAGCGAGCAGTCACAAGGTCTTTATTACTACGTGTGGCTTTAAAACGGGCAAGAATATGAGGTTGACCGAAATAACCTAGACCCCAAGCCGCTAATGAGATAATTGCAATTGCACTCAGGTCTTCACCTTTGCTGTTTTGCCATATTGTCAGTAGTTCAGGGTTAATGTCTGTCATTGCCGATGCTAGATCGCTAAAGCTACCGTCCATCGCGCTTAGTGGCACGATTAATAGCGCTGCAGACATCAATAAGCCTTGTACTAAATCAGTCCAAGATACAGCAAGGAAACCACCGAATAGTGTATAAGAAACTACACAAACGGTACCAAGCACAACAGCAAGTTGATAATCAAGACCAAATACTGTTTCAAATAATTTACCGCCAGCCACTAAACCTGAACTTGTATAGAACAAGAAGAACATCAGAATAAAGAATGCAGAACAGATTTGAATTGCTTTTGAGTCATCTTTAAAACGACGTGATAGGAATTCTGGTAGGGTAATTGATTTCGTTACTATGCTGTAGGTACGTAAACGTTTTGCACAGATTAGCCAGTTAAGCCAAGTACCAATTAATAAACCACCTGCTAACCAGATTGCTTCCATACCTGCAGCATAGGCGTAACCAGGTAAGCCGAGTAGTAACCAACCACTCATATCTGAAGCACCTGCAGATAGCGCTGCAGGCCAAGGACCTAAATTACGACCACCTAAAAAATAGTCCGTTGAACTCTTAGTTTGTCGATAAGCATACACGCCGATACCAAGCATAACCGCAAGATAAACAAGGAATGTAGCTGTAATAATGAAATTATTTTCAATCATGTATATAAGCCTTAGTTGTAAAGTTGTTATTTATTTTTATTGTTTATTATTAAGCTCAACCAAACCACGTCAATATACTTGTTTGCGGTAATATTGATGTGGGCTGGCTAAAATTTAGCGGGCAGTATATACGAACCACAATGTGATTACTTAACATTAAGGCAACACTGTGATAACCCGCTTATTATTTAATCTTATTCTAGTTAATTATGTCGCATGCAATGGACAGGGGACGGAAAAAACTGCTTTATCTTCCCAGCGCAACATAGTAAGGCTATTACCCCACACACAGCCAGTATCAAGTGTCGTGGCATTTTCATGGCTGCAATGACCCTCTAATGCAGCCCAGTGGCCAAAAATAACATGTGCGCCGTCAAGATGAGTACCCGCTACTTCGTACCACGGAACATGTTGGCTATTATTATTGCTTGCTGGTGAATGCTTGTTATGAAATTCCAGTTGTCCATCAGGTGCGCAAAAACGCATTCGGGTAAACGCATTAATAATAAAACGTAAACGGTCGAAGCCTTGTAATTCGTCTTGCCAATAATTGGGTAGTGCACCGTACATGTGCGCTAATAAGGTTTGGTAGTCATCACCACGTAATTGTGCATTGACCTCTTCAGCATAGAGTTTGGCTTGTTGCTGACTCCATTGCGGGCTAATACCTGCATGCACCATGATAATATTAAAGGCTTCATGGTAAGCGAGCAGTGGCTGTTGACGTAACCATAATAACAATTCATCTTTATCTTCTGCGCTAAAAATTGGCTGGGTTTTATCCTTAGGGTTTAGCTTAGCTAATCCTGCGTCAATAGCGAGTAAATGTAAGTCATGATTACCCAGTACTGTGATAGCCGCAGGGCCAAGATCTTTAACAAAGCGCAGTGTTTCTAATGATTTTGGACCGCGGGCAACCAGATCGCCGGTTAACCAAAGCTGATCGTGCTGTGGATCAAAATTAGCTTGTTGTAGCAGGTGTTGTAGATCGTCGAAACAACCTTGAATATCACCAACAAAATAAGTTGCCATATATAAGTTACCTTTTTAGCTGAGCGTAATGGAGAGTGTGCGTTAATGCGTTCATTTATTAGTGTAATAGATTAGTGCAACAGATTAGGTGTGGCGAGACGAAATGGTTCGATAGTAATCACCACTGATTCACTGGCATTGAGCTGTAGTTCTATCTTGCCTTGAACAATGCTCAATGGTGAATGGGTAATTATATCATTGCTATAGCAAAAATCTTGCAGTGAAGAGATAACATAATCATTATTTTGAAAAGGATTGTGCAATTCGCTCACAGTGCCGTCACCATCAGTGAGTAATAATTGGATACTCGCTAAGCTAACAGGTTGGCTTAATGGATTGGTGATGGTAATTGTGTAAGTAAAGAAGTATCTGAACTGTGCTGGCACAGATACTTTTTCGACATATTCGGTATCAATGATAAGCGTGAATGAATCAGCTAAACTTATCATTGATACAGGCTGCCTAATCCGCTACTTGCAGTGGATTATCAACAACAAAGTTTGCTATCGTCACGTAATTTTCTAAGGTTAAGTTCTCTGGACGTAGAGAAACATTAATACCTAGCGCTTCAATATCAGCAACTGAAATTACTTTTTTCAAGCTATTACGAATAGTTTTTCGACGTTGGTTAAAGGCACTTGTTACTACGTGGCCAAGCACTTTTAAGCTTTTCGCTGGGTGCGGTAATACAGCATGTGGCTCTAAACGAACAACGGCTGAATCAACTTTAGGTGCAGGTCTAAATGCTTCAGGGCCGACTTCAAGTACTGGTGTTACATTACAATAGTATTGCGTCATTACTGTTAAGCGACCGTAACTTTTAGTGTTATGGCTAGCAGCTAAACGTTGCACTACTTCTTTCTGTAACATGAAATGCATATCTTGGATATCTTCATGGAACTCGAATAAATGGAACATTAGCGGCGTTGAAATATTGTAAGGTAGATTACCAAAAATACGCATTTTCATGTCTGGTTTGATTAACTGACGGAAATCAAAGCGCATTGCGTCTGCTTGGTTAATGTCTAATTTTTTTGATAATACAGGATGTTGCTCGAGTCGTTCGGCGAGATCTCTATCAAGCTCTACCACTGTCATTTTATCTACACAAGCAGCTACTGGCTCGGTTAATGCACCCAAACCGGGACCGATTTCAATTAGGTTTTCACCTTTTTGCGGATTAATCGATGCAACGATTTGACCAATTACATAAGCATCATGTAAGAAGTTTTGACCAAAACGTTTTTTCGCGGTGTGACCTAAATGGACCTTGTCGTTCATGCGTTTTTCTCTACCATTTCTATTGCTTGGTTTACTGCTGTAAACATACTGCCGGAATCGGCTGTTCCAGTACCTGCAAGTTCAATTGCAGTACCGTGATCAACTGATGTACGGATAAAGGGTAAGCCCAGGGTAATATTAACCGAGCTGCCAAAACCAACCGATTTCAATACCGGTAATCCTTGGTCGTGATACATTGCTAATACAACGTCAGCATCATCGAGATACTTAGGTTGGAACAAGGTATCAGCAGGGAGGGGGCCTGTTAAATCCATACCCTCATCGCGAAGTTTCATTAACGTCGGAGAAATGATCTCAATTTCTTCGCGACCTAGATGTCCATCTTCGCCTGCATGCGGATTGAGTCCACACACATAAATTTTTGGTCGTTCAATTCCGAATTTCTTTTGCATTTCGGCGTGCAGGATACGAATAATATTACTTAATCGTTCTTCTGTTATTGCTTTTGCGACATACGCCAGTGGAATATGGGTTGTTACTAATGCAACGCGTAGCCCTGTTGTTGCCAGTAGCATAACCACATCAGGGGTTTCTGATTGCTGGGCAAAAAACTCGGTATGGCCACTGAAGGACACGCCGGCTTTATTAATAATGCCTTTGTTAACAGGTCCTGTGACGACAGCGCTAAATTCTGCAGACATATTGCCTTCACAAGCGAATTGCAGCGTATCTAAGACATAGCGACCATTCGCTTCATCAAGCTTACCGGGTTCAGCGGGTACTGCCATTGGCATTGGCGCTATAGTTAACGTACCAGCGCGTTGTGGTTGTGCTGGTAAACTTGGATCGTAGGTGATTAATTCCACCTTCTTTCCAAGTAACTTTGCCCGAGATAAAATCAACTCAGGGTCAGCACAAAGCACCAATTCTACGGGCCAGTCTTGCTTCATTAATTCCAGAACAAGATCTGGGCCAATACCTGCAGGCTCACCTGGAGTAATTGCTATACGATGAGTCACATTTTCACCTGTTTACGATTCATTATCTAAAATACGAATATAAGCTTCTTGTTTCAATTCATTTAACCAAGCTTGGCTTTCTTCAGCGGCACGACGATTATACAACAATTGCCATGCTTTTTGGCGATTTGCTTTATCTGTCGTATCTTGTGTACGTCTATCAATTAGTTGCACTATGTGCCAGCCATGACTAGAACGAAATGTCGGGCTAATTTCGCCTTTTTTCAAGTCTTGCAGTGCGAGTTTAAATGCGGGGACATAAATGTTTGGATCTGCCCAACCAAGTTCGCCACCTTTAACGGCTGAACCAGTATCATCTGAATAGGCTTTAGCAAGATCGGCAAACTCTGCGTCGCCTGATTTAATTCGTGCTAAGTAGCCATTGAGTAATGATTGCGCTTTGTCATCACTTAAGATAACCGATGGCTTAATCAAAATGTGGCGTGCATTCACTTCTTTGGTCAGTACTGTTTCTACACCACGCATATCGGTAACTTTAATAATATGTAAACCAGCGCCACTGCGGATAGGACCGATGATATCGCCTTTTTTCGCATTAGTGACTGCTTCAGAGAATAATGTCGGCATTTCATTGATATTCATCCAACCCCAGTCGCCGCCATCGAGTGCTTTTGGACCTGCTGAGAGCGCTAATGCAAGACTGGAAAATGATTCACCGGCATTAAGTTGTGTTTTTATATCGGTAATTTTAGTTTGTAGTGCTTCCATTGTGGCATTATCTGCCTCGTTAGGGACTCGCAGCATAATATGGTTAACACGGTATTGCAGATTTTTTTGGCCTTGCTCGTTAATAATAGCGAGTAGGTTATCCACGTCTTGATCGGAAATAGTAATACGACGACGCATTTGCATACGTTGTACTTCGTTGGTTAATAGTTGGGTGCGCACTTCTTCTTTATAACCGCTAAAATCACCACCATCTGCAACGACACTTTGACGCAGTTGTTCTACCGTTTGGTTATTACCTTTAGCAATATTAGTTAACGTATCTTCGAGTTGTGCATTACTAATACGCATGCCCATTTTATTCGCCATTTGCAGCTGTAAACTATCAATAATCAGTTTATCTAACGCTTGCTGAGTGAGCACCTCTGGCGATGGTAATGTCTGACCCGCTTTTGTTGCACGGGCTTTTACTGACTTAGTTAACGTGTTTACATCACTTGCTAAAATGACTTCTTCATTGACGATGGCAATGACTTCATCAAGCTTGGTGAGTTCGGCCTGCGCTTGTAAACTTGTTACAATGATTACTCCAGATAACAGAGTCTTAAGCATTTTTTTGATCACTTTATGAATTCCTATTCAATTTCGACTATAACTGAGACAGCGGTAGGCTGAAAATTATCAATTTTTTACCACGGGAAAGATGAGAATTGTCTAGTTTACTGAAAACCGAGGTGAAAAAGTAAGCGGAAGTATACCTTGTCAGACTTTCAATGCAATCATCACTGGCGCTAAATCCTCGTTTGGCTAATTACGGCTGTATTTAATGTTAATGTACAGCCGTTATAATATGCCAAGTAATAAATAAGTTTAATGATAAACCTAATTATAAAGAAAGTTTATTCACGTAATTGGAAAGGTTCACCGTAAGTAAATAGACTTGAAGTTCCGATATTATTCATATCAGTGCCAATTCCGCCCAGACCTTTTAGTTCAAACATTAACGTTGGGCCACGATCAAACTCTGTTACTCCGGTATTAATATTATGGTTTTTCAGACGATAGCCATAATCAAGACGAATTGCCCAGCAGCAATCTTCATATTTAATCCCGGCAAATGCATCTTGGGTTATTTCATTTTCAACATCGTAATAATAACTGGCGCCGAAGTCCCATTGGTTATTAATCGGTAATACAAACTTGGAGCCGATCTGATTGATCCTAGAGTTAACGCTGCTATTTTCATCTTCCAATATCGAGGCGGTATTTTCAATATAGCGGTAATTAAGCTGTATTTTCTGGCCTCTGTTGAAGCGATATTCGATAGCAGCATCAGCACGGCGCACTAAATCATCTTGGACCGCATATTCAATGCTGTTATTGATAAATAAATTATGGCTTATTTTAACATCTGTTTCCATGACGATGCTTGATGTCGTTACCTCGGAGTTGTCTAGCGTGGTATCTGTTTCTGGTGCAATACCAACTTGGCTGTCACCAAAATACACAATTTGGCCAAGTGCAAAGCGGAAGCGTTCACTGCCCATCTCATCAAATACCCGACTTGTTAAACCGTATGTGAACTGGTTGGCATCGGCAATACGATCTAAACCACTGTAAATACGGTCACGGTATAAACCTAAGAAATCTTGCTGAATAGTGGATGAATCATAAATACCGATATTATCTTGGTTTTCATAAGGGATATATAAATACTGTACCTGCGGCTCAAGCGTCTGTGTGATGGCATGACCAAACCACGAGGTTGGACGTTCAAAATTTAAACCCGCATGTAATCTTGCGGTCGGAATCACCCTAATCACTTGTTCTTCTAACTCACCTTTATAGCCGTTGGTAAAGTTCTTATTATCAGAATCATTAAATGTTTGGCTGTAATAGGTCATCGGCAGTTTGAATTCTGCAACCGCAAAACCTGCCGAGCGTTGGTAAGGAAAGCTAATCCCTGGTTCTATGTGGGTTCTGATGCCGCTGTACATATGGCTATCAGAATGAGAGAAATTAGTCATCTCGTTGTAAGACGATAACTCAATTACGCTGCTATCAAACTGTTTATAGCCAGTAAAAGCTATTTTAGGTAGTACTTTATGTGGTGTTGAAGCCGTTGAATCACTTAAAATTTGAAAATCACGTACTTCAAATTGTGATGAGGTCATGTCGGTATTGTAAGTCAATGCTGCAGTACGTAGTAGGGTATTACTGTCTCGAGAACCTGCGGAGGCATTAAGATCTGAAAAGTAGTCGTTATCACTGACTTGTGTATAGCTAGCGTTCAAATTTAAATGTTCATTGAAATTACCATTATGACTCCAATGGAAAAGACTACGGTCAGTCTTGGTTTTTTTATCATTAGCTAGGTATTCAACATTGAGCTTGCCACTTTGCCCATCGACTAAATAACGGAATTTATTAGTTAAGTAGAGACCACGCTCAGACATGTAAGTGGGGATTATTTCCATGTCGTAGTTAGGTGCAATATTCCAATAGATAGGCTGAGAGAAAGTAACACCATTTTCTAGTGAGTTTTCAAATGATGGAAATAATAAACCTGTTTTACGTTTATCTGTTGTTGGATATGTAAAATAAGGCATGTAAAAAATAGGCACGTCTTTAAAGTATAGCGTGGCATTATAAGCTTCGGCAGATTCTTCGACATTATCAACATTGATCGATGACGCCCGGAGAACCCAACTATTATCGCCTAATGGACATTCACTATACGTCGAGCGTTGCATTAAAATGTTGTCGCCACTATTAGTAATATAGACCTTTTTAGCTTCACCATTAGCTGCTTGACCGTGTAGCAGGTAATTGACTTGTGATAGTTCAGCATCTTTGGTATCTAAATTGGCTTTTAATGTTTGGCCTTTAACTGTCGACCCAGTGTCTTCTAATATGACATTACCTTCTGCGGTGAGGATATTAGTCAGTTGATAGAGAATTATTTCATCGGCAGATAATATTCTATTACCCTGGGTAAAATTAACATCACCATTAAAAACAGCCTTATTACCTTGAATAACCTTGGCATCGTTCGATAACAGCTGTATTTCGTTAGCTGCTTTTGAGTCTTCAATAGGCGGCTTTATAGGTGGTACATAAGGGAAACATTGTTTAAATAATGATAATTCAGTCTGTTTTTGTAAGGCTGTCGCGTCATCTACGATAGTTGAAGACCCATCTGCACTGGTAACAATGGTGGCTGCGCTAGCTGAGAATACGACACCGCTAAGTGTGGAGAATATGGTGAAAAGGCGCATTTTAACAATCCATTTTGTCATCGATAATTTCATTAAAATTAAAAAATAGCTGAATATAATAATCCATATTGCCCTGATAGACCATTTAATGACTAGTTTTATCCCGTAAACCCGCAAAAAGATCATGAGATTGATTGATTTGTTACATTTTAAACAGCCATAATACGATTCTTATATAAAAATATGTCATTTTTGCTTGGTAGCTACTGTTATGAATATGTTGTTTTACATTTTATTGTTTGCCATCGGTATGAAGTTTGGTGGATTTTTTGGTGCGATCTTTATGATCTGGGTTGGTTCGATACTAAAGCGCCAATTTGGTCCAAGGCTCGGTATTGATACTCGACCTGCGGCACATAAACGTCAGGATATATTTTTGCATACATCATTTTCGGTGATGGGACACATGGCTAAAGCGGACGGTCATGTCACCGACGTGGATATTCATGTAGCGACGCAATTAATGGACCGTATGCAATTGACGGGCGCAACTCGTCGTGCAGCGCAGGTATCATTTAGCCAAGGTAAAGCGGCTGATTTTCCGCTAGAGCAAACCGTTCGCGATTTTCGTCGTGTGAGTGTGTTACGCCGTGACTTGGTTAAAATGTTTCTCGAAATACAAATTCAAGCCGCGTTTGCTGACCATGAATTATCCGATGCGGAACGCGTTATTTTACATCGAATTGGTGGCATCCTAGGTGTTACTGCTCAGGATATGGATAACCTATTGCAGATGATGGAAGCTGAGATCCGCTCTCACCGTCATGGTAGTAAAGTTAGCCGTGAAGAAGCATTGGTTAACGCTTATCAACAGCTGGGGGTGAGCGCTGACGATGATGATAAAACCATTAAACGGGCTTATCGTAAATTAATGAATGAGCATCATCCTGATAAATTAGTATCAAAAGGTTTACCAGAAGAAATGATGATTATTGCTAAAGAGAAAGCCCAAGATATCCAAGGTGCCTATGATGTAGTAAAAGAATCGAGAAAGATGCGTTAATACCAGCCTAGTTTCAGTAACCAGCCATAAATGATTTGGCTGGTTACTATCTGCGTTTCGACTTGTCCCTGCAATCCTATCACTTCGACTTGCCTGTAACTGCTGTTGTTAGCCCGCTTTGCCGCAGTATTTCTTATCTTTGCTTCATCAATAATCGCGAGGTTATCTGTTTGTGCATACAAATCTAATACCGGTGTGTTGAGTTGCTGTATTTGACGAATCAATTGCACGGCTAACTCAGGCGTTGGACTGTGTGCGCTGAGTAGTACAATTGCATCCACATAAATTTCTGGGTTTTGACTTAATACGTTTATTATTGCAACGCAATTAGCACCTTGGAGGATAAGTAGGCGCTTACCATCTTGGCTTACTATTTTTTCTTGTAAAATACCTAATTGCACTTGTAAACGTTGCTCTGCGGTGGGTGAATTCAATGCTTGGCTTAACGGTGATATAGAATAAGTGTGTAAGCCTTTATCACTGAGTTGATAGCGCAGCGTTTGAATAACGTTAGGGTTATTGGCAGAAGTATAGGTATCAGCGAATATCCAAGTTGTACCGATGACCTTTGCCGTTGTTTGTTCACGCCATAACGTCAGAAATCGGCTGTCTTTATCACCTAACCAAGCGACTTCATTGACATCGTTATACTTGGTTAAGTCTTGATCAAATACGCGTTGTTGAGACATAGGAAAGGCTATTTGGGGGGTATTATTTTTGTCTTTATCTACCTCTGCACTTAAAGGTAGTGATAACATGGATAACAGTAATAATACCAAAGCCTTAAACATTAAATATACCTAATATAATAGTCGTCATTAATTGATTGGAAAGGGTGCTGAGGCTTTAAATGTCATTTTCTGTGACGATAAAGGGTGCTCAATTTCTAACATCGCAGCATGCAGTTGTAAATGTTCCGCGCCAGCGACGCCTTGTTCAGACGCATATAACTCGTCACCGAGAATGGGCGTTCCTAATGCTAACATATGTAATCGCAGTTGATGCGAGCGGCCTGTCACTGGCTTAAGCAACACAGTTGCACTGGCTTGTTGATTGTTATCGTCGTTGGCTAAGTGTTCAGCAATTACCTGCCAATGGGTTAGTGCGGGTTTACCGTCGATAAAATCAATCATTTGCCTTGGTCTATTAGGCCAGTCACAGCGTAAAGGTAAATCAATGCTGCCAGATTTTGCCGTCGGAATACCTTCTACACGCGCATAGTAGTACTTTGCCGTTGAACGCTGCTGAAACTGTCGGCTGATATGACTTTGCGCCGCTTTAGTCAAGGCCATTAAGATCACGCCTGAGGTGCACATATCCAAACGGTGCACTATTGTCGCCGCAGGAAATAGCGCTTGTACACGGCTGGCAATACTGTCGTGATGTTCGGAGAGTCGCCCTGGTACGCTCAGTAATCCACTTGGCTTATTTAAGACAATAATAGTCTCATCTTGATAGATTATATCTAATCGAGGGTGTTGTGGTGGAGCATAAATAAAATCAGGCATAAGGTATATACAATATAGTGAAGAATGTAGAGGTAAGGTTAAAATTATGGTTTTTTTAATCAAAGGGGGGGGGGTTAATCGAAATTAACCCCCCCTCTTTTTTATTGCTCATCATTATTACACGATTTTATTTATTTTGGTGTAACAACAATAAAGCGCACTGCATCTAATTTAAGTTGAGCATTATTAATGTGGGTGGTTAATTCAGCCGTTTGCTTTTCAACAAATGCCAGTTCTTCATCACGTACGTTTGGATTAATCTTTTGCAATGCTTGTAGGCGCTCTAATTCTACAGACATGTTCTGTTGCATCGCCTCAAGCGCTGTACTGGTAATTGCTTGCTTTTGAGATTCTGCAACACTGGTCGATTTACCAATAAGATCATGGATAATGGTCTGAGAAGCTGAAACTAGTTTGGTCGCCACATGACGGTTAATCGCATTAAGCTGACGGTTGAAACTATCAAAGTCGACTTTCAACGCTAGATTATTAGAATTTTTATCTAACAATAAGCGAATTGGCGTTGCTGGTAAGAAACGATTAATCTGGCAATAAGGCGGTGCTGATGTTTCTACGACATAAAGTAGCTCTAATAAAATCGTGCCAGCAGGTAGGGCTGGATTTTTTAATAGTGAAACGGCGGTAGAACCAGTATCAGAAGTCATGATTAATTCAATACATGCGCGAATTAACGGGTGTTCCCAAGTCAGGAAATGTACATCGTCACGAGACAATGCGGTTTCACGATCGAAGGTGATAGTAATACCGTCTTCGGATAGGTGTGGCAAACTTGGTACTAACATCTGATCTGTCGGTTTTAATATCAGCATATTTTCGCCGCGATCTTCTTGATTGATACCAATCACATCAAATAAACGTATCGCGAAAATAGGCAGTGTCGGACTATCATCATTGATTTTTAATTGAGTGATAATATCGTCTGATTTACCTAGCCCGTTAGAGTTTAATTCCAGTAACCGATCTCGGCCACTTTCCATTTTTAATTTCAATGCATCATATTTACTGCGAGTCTCAGTGATGAGTGTATCTGTTGCTGTAAGATCAATTTCTTTTGCTGCAAGTTGAGTTAATAACTCATCGCTTACGTCAGCAAAAATATCGCCACCGATAGGACAAGTATGCTCAAAAGCATTCAGACCATGGTGATACCAGTTTTGTAATACATCTTGCGCGGTATTAGTAAAGAAAGGCACGTGGATACTGATATCGTTTTTCTGACCAATGCGATCTAAACGACCAATACGTTGCTCAAGTAGATCTGGGTTTAAGGGTAAGTCAAATAATACTAAGTGTTGCGCAAATTGGAAGTTGCGACCTTCAGAACCAATTTCTGAGCAAAGTAATACTTGGGCACCAGCATCTTCTTGGGCGAAGTAAGCACCTGCTTTATCACGCTCGATAATAGACATGCCTTCATGGAATACAGTACCACGGATACCTTCGTTGACACGCAATGACTCTTCAATCGACATTGCCGTTTCAGCGTTAGCTGCAATAACTAATACTTTCTCGTTTTTGTTCGCCAGTAAGAAGTCTTGTAACCATTCAACACGTGGGTCAAAACTACACCAAGATGCGTCTTTACCTTCAAATTGTAAGAAGATCTCTTCAGGGTATAAACCACGGCGAGCAGCTTCTGCAAAGCTTGCTGAACCATTCATCATCTGTGCTACTTTTAATGAGGTTTTATATTGATCTGGCAGCACTAATGGAATCGGTTGATAGTGACGGGTAGGAAACCCCTTAATCGCAGCGCGAGTATTACGGAATAACAGACGACCAGTGCCATGACGGTCAAGTAACTGACTGATAATCGATTGTTTAGCTTGTTGCGCGTCTTCAGAATCCGGTGACGACTGTATTAACGCCAGCTTGTCTGAAATATCAGCTTCACTTAATAGTTGTGTTAATGACGTTGCGGTTTCTGCTGAGACAATCGGCGAGTCTAATAACGCTTGCGCTGCTTGGGCAATCACTGAATAACTGTTTTCTTCTGCAACAAATGCCGCATAGTCATAAAAACGGTTTGGATCTAATAAACGTAAGCGAGCAAAGTGACTTTCGTGGCCGAGTTGGTCTGGTGTTGCAGTTAGCAGTAATACACCGGGTGATTTTTGTGCCAATGATTCGACAACTTGATATTCACGACTCGGTTCTGTCTCACTCCATTTAAGGTGGTGGGCTTCATCAACAACCAACAAATCCCAATCAGCACCGACAGCTTGTTCAAAACGACGGCGTTTACTGCGTAAAAAATCAAGACTACATAAAATCAATTGCTCGGTTTCAAATGGATTATCTGCTTCAGCGAGTGATTCGATACAACGCTCTTCATCGAAAATACTGAAGTGCAGATTGAAACGACGCATCATTTCTACTAACCACTGGTGTTGTAATGTTTCTGGTACCAGAATTAATACGCGTTGAGCCAAGCCAGCAGTCAGCTGCTGGTGGATGATTAAACCGGCTTCAATGGTTTTACCTAAACCAACTTCGTCGGCAAGTAATACACGCGGCGCATGGCGCTTACCAACTTCAGTGGCTATGTGTAACTGATGTGGGATCAAGCTTACACGCGGACCTTGAATGCCGTTTAATGCTGATTGCTGTTGCGAAAATTGATGCTGCAATGTTTGGTGGCGTAAAACAAAACGATCCATACGGTCGATTTGGCCAGCAAATAAACGATCTTGTGGTTTATTAAATTTAATGAAATTGTTCAAGAATGTTTCGCGTAATGAAACTTCTTCACCGGTATCTTGGTGTGTACCGATATAAGTAATGATACCTGAGCTTTCAGTTACTTCAGTAACCGTTAAGCTCCAATCTTCATGAGAGAGTACCTGATCACCGACATTAAAAATTACACGCGTGATCGGCGCTTCGTTACGAGCATATAAACGGTTTTCACCACTTGCAGGAAATAATAGCGTTAACATTCTGCCTTCTATGGCAACTATTGTTCCTAATCCTAATTCTGATTCCGTATCGCTGATCCAGCGCTGACCAAGTTGGAAGGGCATGTATATTCAAACTCCAAAACCGTAAAAAGGGCGCATGTTACCTAAACCAGAGGGTTAGGTCACGTATAAAAGACAAATTAAATAATAGTTTAAATTACCTTAGTAAGTAAATTCTAATGCGCTAAGTAAATGAAAATATAAATATTCAATAATTCAGGCTAAATTAGTTAACCATGAGCCATAAAAATGTTGGATTGATGAACTATCGCTTGTTTTTGATTTATTTTGTTTGAAATGTGTACTGCTTTTGAGGTTTCTCTTGGAAATGGAATGAAATTTATAAAATCACTTGCCAATAAAACGCAGTTC